>CAIPVD010000146.1 GCA_903868375.1 uncultured delta proteobacterium | reverse complement strand
GAAGGCTGGTACTGCGAATCGTGCGAGGCTTTCTACACAGAGAAAGATCTAGTTGATGGCGTTTGCCCGAATCACAAGGTAAAGCCCAAGTGGATCAAGGAAGAGAATTATTTTTTCGCCCTCTCTAAATATCAGCAAAAACTACTTGAATATATCGAAGCAAATCCCGGCTGCATAGAACCCGAAGGAAGAAGAAACGAAGTTTTAAGCCTTATCAAAAAGGGGCTTCAGGATATAAGCATTTCGCGCGCCGGATTCGAATGGGGCATTCCAGTTCCGTTCGACAAGAGCCACGTCGTTTATGTCTGGTTCGATGCTCTGATAAACTACGCAACTGCGGCTGGATATGGCACCGACAAAAAACTTTTTGCAAAACTCTGGCCGGCCGACATGCACGTGGTGGGCAAAGACATCATAAGATTTCACTGCGTGATTTGGCCCGCCATGCTTATGTCTGCCGGTATTGAAGTTGCAAAAAACGTCTTCGCGCACGGATTTGTTTACTTAAAGGGCGAGAAGATGAGCAAATCCTTGGGCAACGTCGTAACGCCCTTGGATGTTATCGACAAATACGGCGCCGATTCGCTTCGATACTACCTGCTGCGCGGTTCGTCGTTTGGCAAAGACGCCGATTTCACGTGGGAGAATTTCATCGAACGCTACAACGCCGAACTTGCTAACGGTATCGGCAATTTGGTCGCAAGGACACGCGCGATGATAGAGAGATATTTTGAACGCAAAGTACCTAAATGCGTAAGTTCACAAGTTGATAAATTAGTTGGCGATGTTGAGAAAAAGGTGAACGAATCGCTTGATCATACAAAGGGAGATTTGAACTTTCATTTGGCACTTTCATATATAATGGAGGTTGTGTCCGCGACCGATAGATATATAAATGAGAATAAGCCGTGGGAGCTGGCAAAGAACGGCGACATGAAGAAGTTGGGCACGGTACTTGGAAATGTCTACGCCGCCATTGAAAACGTGTCGGAATTGTTAGCGCCGTTCGTGCCTGAAACGGCTGAAAAGATAAAGAGGCAGATGGGATTTGGAAAAGGAAAGGTTGAAGATGCCGAAAACCTGTTTCCAAGAATTGAATCTACACCTGAAATTAAAAAGGAGAAGAAAATGACAGAAGCAACACAAACATCCACGCCAGCCACGCCGCCGCCCGCAACGCCAGGCGTACTAGAACTTATCGATATCGGAGACTTTGCAAAGATAGAGCTGCGCGTCGCGGAAGTTAAAGCGGCTGAAAAAGTAGAAGGTGCAGACAAACTTTTAAAGCTACAAATAGATCTAGGCGGTGAGACAAGGCAAATAGTAGCGGGAATCGCAAAACACTACACACCGGAATCGCTCATCGGCAAAAAGATAGTCGTCGTCGCCAATTTAAAACCGGCAAAGCTTCGTGGAATAGAATCCCAAGGGATGTTACTGGCGGCTAGCAATGCCGAATCCGTGGTTATCCTATCGCCAGAGAAAGATATCCCGGCAGGTTCTAAGGTAAAGTAACGCTTTTCTAGAAACTTAAATCACCTAAATCTGGAATAAAATCTTCTTTTGGTGGGGGCTGGTCTTTCTTTGGAGCAACACCTTTCGCCTGACGCGGAGTTGGTTCCGAGAAGCCGTAAGAATATAATGGAAGATCATTGGAATTTCCCTTCACAACCTCGATGCGCCGTCCGCTTTGCTTCTCCCACTTTCGCATCGCCTTCTCGAGCAGGGGCTGGTTCATGCTCCAAAGAGCAACGCCTTCGCTCTCTATTAACTGCGAGCTAAATAATTTGTAACTGATGGAGAACGACTGGAATCCGGTTTCATCCGGCCCGCCCCACACGATAAAGCTCGCCGGTTCTTGAAGCCTTACACGAAGCGGCCTATCGGGCGACCAATCGGTTCGCAAAAATCCAACGATGCTTAAGTTCAAGCGGAGTACCCATATCGGCTGGTCCAAGTTCTTCATGATGAGCATTAGCTCATCCAAAAAGGTCATCTGATCCAAATTCTCTTTGTTGATCTGTTTTGTAGCGTTGTAGGTAATGACCTCGAGGCTGTCTGGCATGATAAGGCCAAAGAACGAGCGCAAAAAATTAAAGACCTGCTCGAAGAACCAGACATTCGTTTCTTCGCGCCCCATCTTCGTAAAATCGAGCTTGGAACCAAAACCCCACGAGCCGACTATCTCGTTGCGCGCAAGGGATGCAGACAAAAAATCGTCGAGGTCGGTATAAACATCGGTGCCGGTGGTGGTTTGCTTTGCCATGTGCGCATAATAGCGGAAGATGGAGTTGTTGTCTACAAGAACACTACATCCCTATCATCGAAAGGACTGCATTCGGGAAAAGGCCTAGGATCAGGACTAGTATCATACAAAGGATGATGACGCCCGCGGTTGAATAGTTGAACTCTTCGTCGGTCGATTCTGAAACGCGCGGGAGCTGGTCGCTGCCAAAATACATGACGACAACAGGCCGCATATAGTAATAGACGGAGATCAAGCTATTAATAACCGCTATAATTGCAAGATTAACGAAACCGTTCTGAATCGCCGATTTGAAAATATAGAATTTAGCGAAGAACCCTGCGGTCGGCGGAAAGCCCGCGAGCGACAACAAGAATACGGAGAATGCAAATGCGAACCATGGAGAGCGCTTGCCCAACGCCGCAAGATTTGAGATATCCGTTAGCTCGTGATTTACGCCCTTTCTCTTTAGCATCGTTAGGCACGCAAACGCGCCGGCGGTCATAACTGTGTATGTCAGCAGGTAAAAGAGCATCGCCTCTTTTGCGGCGATCATGTCGCGGCTCATAAAAACGAACGCTATCATTATATAACCGGCGTGGGCGATAGATGAATATGCGAGCATTCTCTTAACGTTGTCCTGATAAATAGCGCATACGTTTCCGAACGTCATAGTCAGCACGGCAATGACATAGAACGCCTGCATTAGAGTGTCGCCTGTAACAGGTATCATGGATGAAACGATCCTGTAGAACGCCACAAATGCCGCTGCCTTTACGGCGGTGGCAAAAAATGTCGTAACCGGCAGCGGCGAGCCTTCGTAAACGTCCGGCGCCCACCACTGGAACGGAACCGAAGCGGTCTTAAAACCAAAACCCGTAATTATCAACGCTGCGGAGAGCAGGAAGATGTTCTTATTGGTTACCTCTGCCTGCAGGTTCATCACCTGAAGCCTAATATTAGATATCTCGAACGAACCGGAGGCGCCGAAATAAAATGCGATGCCAAGCAGAAGTATTGCGGACGCTGCAGCCCCTAGGACAAAATATTTTATAGATGCCTCGCCAGATGCGAGGTCCTTGTTGTAGCCAGCCAGCGCATATGCGGAGAGCGAAAGCGTTTCAAGTCCTATGAATATCGCGATGAGATTCGTACCGCACGACATTATCATCCCGCCAAAGAGCGCAAAGAGTATCAGAACGATATAGGCACCAAAATTCTGGCCCCTTTCTTTAACATAATTGTACGAAGCGACCAGCGAAAGAAATGATGCGATAGCTAAAATAATGAACGACAAATAACTTAAGTTGTCGAACGCGGCCATTAACGGGAAACCGACGTCAATAACAGTGAATGGGGAAAGCAGCCCGTTCCAACTAAACATTACCACCGCGCAAAGAGCAGCAACGGCCATAATCAGAAGAAGCTCTCCGCTTGCGCGCTTCCACCAAGATATAAGCAGCAAGATTATGATCGCAGCACCCAAGACCGCGATCAGCGGCATTAATTGTAGAACTAAATTTTCCACTCTTTAAATTTTCCTTTCCTACCAACCTTACCAGCTTTCCGGAGGCACATTGCTCGGCATGACCGAATTATTTGGGGCCATTTCATCATATTTTGTATTACCATCTTCATCCCGAACGGGCGGATGATATTCGTCGCTACTTGGAACTCTCGTATCTACGGACGGCGGATTTCTTCCGATGTCCGGCATGTCGCGGAATTTTTCAGAATCATCTTCTTCCTTTTGGGGCGCGTCGTGGTATTTTACCGATCCTTCTTCTTCTCGTGGCGGCGGCGCGACAATAATCTCCGGCTTGGTCTTTTTTATTTCGGGGAACGTCGCCTGAAGCTTTAGTTGCGGAGTTTCCACAATGGAACGCTTCGACATTTCTAGAAACGAATTGACCGAAGGTGTTATCCTTGCAAGCACGCCACCCGGATAAACGCCCAGCCACACGATCAGGATAAGTAACGGCACAAGAAGCGCAAATTCCCTGGCGCTTATATCTTTAATAATTCCTTCGTGTTTTGAAACCTTACCGCCGAAGAAAACGCGCTCTATCGCCCAAAGGATATATATTGCCGCAAATATAACGGCGCTTGCAGCGATGATGGCAAATGCCGGTTTAACTTTAAATGCTCCAATAAGCGTCAAAAATTCGCCGACAAAACCGTTAAGGCCTGGAAGCCCTAAAGATGAGAGCCCAACGAAGACGAAGATGCCGGAATAGAATGGCATCACCTTTGCGATGCCGCCGAAGTCCGCGATATTTCGAGTGTGAAACCGATAGTAGATCATGCCGAAGAGCAGGAAGAGCGCGCCGGTGGAAACTCCGTGGTTGAACATCTGCAGCACCGCGCCCTGCACGCCTTCTGGGTTAAGCGAAATGAGCCCCAAAATTACGAAACCTAAATGCGAGACAGATGAATATGCAATTAGGCGCTTTAAGTCCGTCTGAACTATAGATATCAGCGCGCCATAAACGATGCCAATGGTTGCAAGTATAAAAATAGCCGGCCTAAAATATGCCACCGCATCTGGAAAATATGGCATTGCGATACGATAGAATCCATACGCTCCAACTTTTAAGAAGACACCTGCGAGCAAAACACTTCCGGCGGTTGGAGCTTCCGTGTGGGCATCCGGCAGCCACGTATGAAAAGGAACGATCGGCACTTTGATCGCAAATGCAAGTGCGAACGACAAGAAGAGCCATATCTGAAGCCCGTGCCCCAACTGCACCCGCCCAAGCGTTAGCATGTCGAACGAATCGCCGGCAGAAATATATAGATAGATAAGGCCTACTAGCATGATAACGCTTCCGAGCATCGTGAATAGAAGGAATTTTAGCGCAACATGAACTCGATTGCCGCTACCGTACATGCCTATCAGGAAATACATCGGCACGAGCATCACTTCCCAAAAGATGTAAAAGAGGAAAAGGTCGAGGGAAGCAAAGACGCCTAAAAGGCCGATCTGGCAGGCAAGTATAAGTGAGTAGAATTCCTTGCGCCTTGTCTTTATCTCGTTCCACGACGCGGCGATGCAGATCGGAGTAAGTATCGCCGTTAGCGCCATCATAAGAAGGCTGACGCCATCAATGCCAACGCTATAATAGATGTTAAGCGCCGGTATCCAGTAATGCGTTTCTCTAAAACTAAAACCGCCGTTCGTTCCAAAATGCGACCAGAGTGCGTAGACAAGTGCGGCGGTGAGTAAACTTGTAAAGAATGATACTACGCGCGCGCCCTCCTCGTAGCGCCGCGGCACGAACGCCATGAGCAGGATGCCAACGAGCGGCGAAAATATCGCCCATGTTAGAATATGGGGTATCATATAATTATAAAACTATCCATCCGATCACAACGCACAAGCCAATTACCATAAAAAATAAATAATGCGCGGCAAGCCCCGTCTGCGAGAACCTTGCGACGTTTCCGAAAAGCATTACAACCAGGGGGCTTCCTTCAACTCCTACGCCATCTACTACCGACTTATCTAACCCTTTCCACAATGCGAATTCCGTAAACCATTTAATAGGCCTAACGATCAGCAGGGAATAAATTTCATCAATGTAATATTTATTATGGATAAGTTTGTATATGCGCCGGAACCTTTCCGCGACCGACACGGGCCACGAAGGCTTTTGAACGTAGATTATCCAGGCAACGATCGCCCAGTGTACTGCCCAAAACACAGATATAATAGCGAATATGTTTTCGAGGTTCTTATGCGGCTCGAAGTTGTTCACCACAGCCGCCGCAAATCTTGGGAGCAGATAATGTTCTATAGGCAGCATCAAAAGGCCACCGGCCGCTGAAAGCAACCCCAAGAGGACTAACGGCACAAGCATAGATACGGAAGATTCGTGGATATGCGCCCTCTTCTCTTCCGGCATTCTGGGCTTGCCCAAAAATGCCAGCGATACCGCACGGAACATGTAAAAAGACGTTAGCCCTGCGGTGATAAAACCTATCGCCCAAAGGCCTACGTATCCCCGTGAATAAACCTCCCAAAGGATCTTGTCTTTACTGAAGAATCCGGCGAACGGCCATATTCCAGAAATTGCGAGCGCCGCAACAAAAAATGCCGCAAATGTTCCGGGAAGATATTTCTTTAATCCTCCCATCTTGAATAGATCCTGCTCGCCGTGAAGTGCGTGGATAACGGAACCGGCCCCTAGGAATAGCGCGGCCTTAAAAAATGCGTGGGTGACGAGGTGATAGATGCCGGCATCGAAGGCGCCAACACCTTCCGCCATGAACATATATCCAAGTTGAGAGATGGTGGAATATGCAAGCACCTTCTTTATATCCTTCTGCATAACGCCTATCGTTGCCGCAAAGAGCGCGGTTCCCGCACCAATGAATGCAACTGTGTTCATTGCGAACGGCGATAAGATGAACAGGTAGTTGAGCCTTGCGACCATATAGACGCCGGCGGTCACCATCGTTGCCGCATGAATAAGGGCGGAAACGGGAGTGGGGCCGGCCATGGCATCTGGTAGCCAGACGTACAAAGGTATCTGCGCCGACTTGCCGCAGGCGCCCGCAAAAAGCGCCAGACAAATTGGCGTGGCAAGGGGCAACAAGAATACGGCGTTTCGCTCCAGCGTTTCAAAGCTGAACGGGTTCGCTCCAATTACGTCTTGGCCTGCGAACATGTTCCAGATCAAAAATATTCCGATTATAAAACCAAAATCTCCGATTCGATTGACAACGAACGCCTTCTTTCCTGCGCGCGCCTTTTCAATATCATTGAACCAAAAACCGATCAGTAAGTAAGAACAGAGCCCAACGCCTTCCCAGCCTACGAACATAAGAAGGAGGTTGTCGGCTAAGACCAGCACCAGCATGAAGAAGAGAAAAAGGTTCAGCTCGGCAAAATACCTTGCATAACCTTCATCGCCGTCCATGTAGCCGATGGAATATATATGAATGAGAGAGCCAACACCCGTTACAACTAGCGCCATTACCTGCGATAATTGGTCGGCTCGCAGCCCGATCTCCACCTGCCAGTTGCCGAAACCGAACCATTGATAGAGCGGGCCGGTTATCGCAACCGGTTCGCTTCCTTCGATGCCCGTTAGCGTCCAAAAGATAATCGCTACCGAAATAAACGACAAGATCGGCCCCATCGTTCCTATAAAACTTGCCCACGAAGAAACGCGCCGGAACCCGAACCTTGACGACAGTATAGACAGGAAGAAATTGATAGCGCTCGACGCAAGCGGAAACAAGACGACGAGCCAAATTAGGCCCGACATCGAAATATTTTTTAAGATAAACTGGATCATTGCAATTATTTCTTCAACTCGCGCCAATTTCCGATATCAACGGTTCCCTTCAATTTAAAAAGCTGCACAATAATGGCAAGCCCCACCGCCGCTTCGCAGGCCGCCATCACAAAATTCAAAAGAACCGCCACCTGCCCGTCTAACACGCCCCACACTTTAGAAAAATAGACGAACGTTATGTTCGTGGCCGACAGCATAAGCTCGACCGACATGAGCATGACTATCAGGTTCCTCCTAACAAGGAGGCCTAAAACGCCGATGCAAAAAATAACGATGGCTAATATTAAATAGTTCACGTCTCTTTCACCTTTTGCTTTTTGCTTAAGACCACACTGCCAACTATCGCCGCAAGTAACAGCACCGATAAAAGTTCGAACGGCACCACATATTTCGTTAAAAGAAGTTTGCCCGTTGCCTCGATCGTTCCTGCTATTTCTTTGGCAGGTGCATTTGCCGCTGGGCCCGTAGATATCATCCAAAGTACAAAACTAAGAACCGCCAGAAGGTAGAATGCGCCAAGGCCTAATATCAAACGTTCGCCGGTGACCGCACGCCACTTAAGGCTCGTCTTGTTTAGATTTAGCATCATGATGACGAAGAGTATCAGCACCATAATGGCGCCGGCATAGAGCAGTACCTGAAGTACCGCGACGAGCTCGGCGTTTAGAAGGACAAACAGCGCGGCCTGGGCAAAAAGAGTTACAACGAGCCAGATCGCGGAGATGACCGGATTCCTTGAAACGATCACAAGGATCGCTGGCACAACGATAAAAAACGCTATTATATAAAACGCCATAAGTTATCGGCTGACGAGTATAGATGTTATCACAATATTTATCAACGCCAATGGAACCATAACCGCCCATCCGAGATACATAAGCTGATCGTATCTAAATCTTGGGAGCGTCCAGCGCACCCAAATGAAAAGCCAGCAGCAAAATATAACCTTCACAAGAAAGATGGTCGCCTGCATCAGCACCGCCAAGAGAAGCGGCAAATGCCCCTGCAAAACACTCGCAGGTAAGAACGGCACCTGCCATCCGCCTAAAAACAACGATACGAATATCATGGAGCCGGCCACTATATGGGCATATTCCGCCATAAAGAACATCGCGAACTTCATACTTGAATATTCTAGGTGATAGCCCGCCACAATTTCGGATTCGCCTTCCGGTATGTCGAACGGGTTGCGGTTCGTCTCCGCGAACAGGCAGATCAAAAATATTATGCACGCAAGCGGCTGACGGAAAAAATTCCAATCCCAAAAGTTAGCGCCCTGCATCGTGACCATCTCGTCGAGCCTAACAGAACCCATATATATGATGACGCTAATAAGGGCGAGCCCCATGGCGACTTCGTAACTTATCATCTGGGCCGATGCGCGCACTCCGCCGTAGAGCGAATATGTGTTATTGGATGACCAGCCGGCTAGGAGAATGCCGTAAACGCTTAAAGATGATATCGCCAATATATAAAGGATGCCGACGTTTAAGTCCGCTATCTGAAACTTTAAGACATATTCGCCGATCTTTACGGGAGCCGCAAATGGGATCACCGCAATTATCGAGATCGCAACGCCCAAGACTATCATCGGCGCCAATATAT
This sequence comes from uncultured delta proteobacterium, assembly GCA_903868375.1. Classification (GTDB taxonomy): domain Bacteria; phylum UBA10199; class UBA10199; family 1-14-0-20-49-13; genus CAIPVD01. The sequence goes on along the minus strand of CAIPVD010000146.1, from coordinate 3,778 downwards.
AAATTATCTTATGTGCCTTGTTTGGGATGATATCTTCTTTGAACAAGAGCTTGAAGACGTCGGCGATGTTATGAATGAAGCCGCCTAGCTTTATCCCCAAAATGCTCGCGCGGTTGGGGCCACGCCTGTCCTGTATATATGCAGAGCCTTTCCGCTCCATCCAGATAAGGACGGGTATTAGGTTCAAGACCGCCACCGCGATAATTATTACCTTTGCTATGTCTATCAATAGTTCCATTTTTATTTCTTAAGCAGCTCTACCCATTCTACCAAATTTCTTGTTCCGCCCTTCGGCTCGAAAACCTTTGAAAACGATTGCCTAACCCCAGCATGATTTACGAGCGTGCCTTCTTTTTCGGTGAAAGTGGCGAGCGGCAATACAATATCTGCGCCAGGCACTATCAGACTTCTATCATGCGTTAGCTGAACGACCAGTTTCCACTTGAAGTTAACCACCTTCATCATGTCGTCTTCCGGAAGCGTATCGACGATAACCAAGACGTCGCCCGTTACATCGGCCGGAAGATTTTCTATATTTAGGCTCTTTAAATAATTCGCGTTCGGATTTTTGTCCCGTTTTATTATTATATCGTCTTCCGAAGCCGCCTTTGGTTCCCTTTTTGTCCTATACACGCTCTTGAAAAATTTTATAAAAGCATCTGCCTCTTCACATGAAGATTGCGCGGAAATAACGCCTACGGTTTCGGCGCTGTTTGCAATGGCGTTTTTCACGAGCCGAAGCGCCTCGATTGCGCCAATATTTTTAAAACCTTCTTCCGACGAAACAAGCGGCTCAAAAATCCTCGAGGCTAACTGCCACTCTTTATATGAAAGCCTTCCTTCGTCGCAGAGGAAATTTGTTATTCCCATCTGGCTAGGCGCAATATATTTTTCTCTGATTACATCTTCGGATCTCGGTCGCCATCTGTAAATAACGCCGTCTTCATATTCTATCCAAATTGGGCAGCCGTTAGAGCAATGAGGGCAAACGGAAGGCACCTGCTTCAAAAACCAGACGCGCTTTTTAAATCTGAAATCCTTCGATGTAAGAGCGCCTACTGGGCATACATCAACTGTGTTTAATGAATATGGGTTCTCTAATCTTTTTCCAGGCGCCGTCGTTACATAACAGCTATCCCCGCGTTGCGCGATGGTCAGTTCAGAATCTTTTGCAATCTCCGCACAAAAACGTACGCAGCGCGAACACAAGATGCAACGCTCCTGATCCATCTTTACGTTTGGGCCGATATCTACAACCTTTGCCTTATGCACTTTTTCTTCTTTAAACCTCGATCCTCTTTTCGAATATTTGAAGTGGTAATCCTGAAGCAGGCATTCGCCGGCCTGGTCGCATATGGGGCAATCGAGCGGATGGTTTATGAGCAAGAACTCCATTACATCTTTTCTCGCCGCCACAACTACGTCCGAATTCGTTCTTACGACCATTCCTTCGGCCACGGCAAGGTTACATGAAACTTCAAGTTTTGGCCGCCCTTCTATTTCTACCAAACAGATGCGGCAATTGCCAGATATTGACAGAAGCGGATGCCAGCAATAATGTGGGATGAAGATGCCATTAGCCAGCGCCGCCTGTAAAACGGTGGTGCCATCTTTTGCATCTATCTTCTTACCATCTATAGTAAACGTCGGCATTTCGTTATCCCTTTATCCTATCTTCAAATTCTTTCCTAAACTTCGTGATAAAACTTTTCACCGGCATGGCCAGCGCATCTGCAAGCACACATATCGTTCGCCCGACCATGTTATCCGCAATTTTTAGCAACATTTCGAGGTCGTCTTTTTGACCTTGGCCATCAATAATACGTTTAAGGATCTTATTTATCCAGCCGGTACCTTCTCTGCAGGGAGTACACTGCCCGCACGATTCATGATGATAGAAATCGGAAAGAACTTTCAGAGCCATCACCATGTCGGCCGTTTCGTCCATGACGATCATTCCGCCACTGCCTAGCATCGTGCCGTGTTGCGCCGTCGATTCATAATCAAGTAGCGTGTCGCGAGCCTCAACTGCGGTCATAACGGGGACCGAAGAGCCGCCAGGTATCACCGCCTTAAGTTTTCTGTTCTTCCAAACGCCGCCGGCATATTCGTTCAGGAACGTGATTAGCGGCATTCCAAGTGGTATCTCATAAACGCCCGGCTTATTCACGTGTCCCGCCACGCTCATCAGCTTCGATCCCTTGCTTTTTTCGGTTCCAACGCTCGCATATTTCGCCGCACCTTCATTTATAATGTAAGGAAGTGCCGCTAGCGTTTCGACGTTATTTACGACCGTCGGCCTGCCGTACAGTCCTTTAACGGCCGGGAACGGCGGTTTCAGTCTCGGATATCCGCGAAAACCTTCGATAGATGTGATGAGCCCAGTTTCTTCGCCGCAGATATAGGCGCCGCCTCCGCGATGAATGGTAACGTCGAGCTTAAACCCGCGGTTCAAGATGTTATTACCTAAAAATCCGGTCTCATACGCCTCGGCAACTGCCGCCTGCAGTATTAGATACGGCCTAAAATATTCGCCACGTATGTAAATGAAGGCTTCGTGCGCGCCGATCGCATATGCCGCAATGATTATTCCTTCGATCAAAAGATGCGGGTCGCGCTCCATTATCGCGCGGTCTTTGAACGTTCCAGGTTCGCTTTCATCGGCGTTTATGCAAAGCACAGGTTGCAACGGTAAGTTTTTAGGTACGAAACCCCATTTGGTGCCTGTCGGGAAACCGGCTCCGCCCCTGCCACGCAGGCCGCTAGCCTTGACCTCGTTAATTACCGCTTCCGGCTGCATGCCAAATATCTTTTGAATCGACCTATATCCATCGCGCCCCAAATATGCGTTAAGGCGCGCCGCGTTCATTACCTTGAAATTATGTGTAAGTATCTGGTCCATTACTTTAAATTTTTTAATATCTCGTCTATTTTCACAGGCGTTAAGTCCTCGTAATATTCGAGGTCTACCATCATCATTGGGGCGCCGCCACATGCGCCTAAGCATTCGACGGTTGAAAGGGTGAACGCTCCGTCTTTCGTAGTGCCGCCTACGTCTATGTTAAGCTTTGCCTTCAGATATTTTAATACGTCTTCGGAGCCGCGAAGCCAGCAGCAGATGTTCGTGCAGACCTGGATATGATGGCGGCCTAACTTTCGCCTATTGAACATGGTGTAGAACGTGAGCGCGCCGTAAACGTCCGCTTCTGGAAGATCTAACGTCTTCGCAACGTAGGCGACCGCTTCATCCGATACAAAACCGGTTTCATCTTGCACAAGCCAAAGCGCAGGGAGCAGCGCAGATCTTGTGACCGGGTATCTTGCGATGACCGCCTTTAACTCTCCTTCTCTTTCTATGCTCAAGTTGAACGCCATAATTATCTATCCAATTCACCTGCGATTATATTTAAGCTGCCTAACACCGCCACCGCATCGGCGATCATGTGCCCTTTTATAAGTTGCGGATACGCCTGATAGATCGCAAACCCCGGCGGGCGAACCTTTATCCTATATGGTTTGCCGGTACCGTCGCTCACGATATAAAAGCCGAGTTCGCCGTTGGCGGCTTCGGTATATGAATAGACCTCGCCCTTCTGTGGCTGAAGCCCATGCATTATTATCTCAAAATGGTCCATGAGCCCCTCTATCGAGCCATAGACATCCGCCTTTGACGGCAGCACGAACTCTCTCGCATCCGCAATAAAAGGGGCCATCCTGCAAGAAAAATGAATAGATCGGAAGAGCGTCGTGTAGGGAAAGAGTGTAGGATGGGGTGGGG
>CAIPVD010000145.1 GCA_903868375.1 uncultured delta proteobacterium | reverse complement strand
CAATCGGTTGCGGTTGAAACGTAATGTTCATCCGTTTCGCCATCGCAGTCATCATCCAGTCCATTACAATTGTCATCAGCCCTCGGCGATTCTTTGGGAACGCAATTATCTATTACTTTTCCATTTTCACATGATGTGTCCGCCTCGTTCTTGCATTCTCCCTTGCCACATGTTACTTTTATGGGAGTGTAAGAACTGTCTTGGCAATCACAGCCACCATCGACATTATCGACGTGGCCATCACAATTATTATCTTTTCCGTCGCAAATTTCGTCCGAAGGTTCGCCAGGCTCGACGCTGCATTTAGTGCTCGTTTCATCTTTGCACACCTTGACACCTGTTCGTTCGCATTCGCCGGTACCTACCGTGCATAAAGTCCCAACTCCGAATCCTTCATCCGTCTGGCCATCGCCGTTGTTATCTTTTCCATCGCATATCTCGATAGAGCAGGCGTCGCCGAAACCGTCGCCGTCCGTATCTTTCTGGTCGGGATTATAAACAGTTAAGCAATTATCTATGTCGTCCGGTACGCCGTCTTTGTCTGTATCTACGATTGGAGGATTCGAATCTACTTCGGTGCTGTCTGGGCCGATATTCTCTTCCTTATTGGTGTCGTTAGAAATTTCCGCTTCGACTTCATCGATCGTTTCCTTTGTTTCCTCGGCATCGGGGCGAATGTTCTCTGGCAGTTCATCCACTTCTTCGGGTGCGGTATCGGGTGGCGTTTCTGGTAGCGTATCTGGTTGAACGCCTTCTATCACGTCGTAAAGATTTTCGATGTCGCTGGTTTCAGGCTGTATATATTGATCGGGAGATGTCTCGCGGCCTATCTCGTCTGGCTCATTATTATCGCCTTCAATGGCATCGGGCTTTACATCGGGATCTATGGAATCGCCTACGATTGGGCGGCCGTCATCTTTACAACCCTCTCCGGTAAATAGTGCGAGGATCAATCCAACCGCTATTCCAATGCTAATTGGCTCCATAATTTCTCTTTGGGTTCCATATCCACCTACTACTTATAATTATCGGCCGCAAGCCAAAATAGTTGCTAATATAATGCAAGATGCTAGTAATAATTCATGCATATTGCGTATTTAGGCATAGGATCGAGTTTGGGTGATAGACGTTCAAACTGTGAACGGTCTGTAGAATTGTTGAATGATTCCGGTAAGATCAAGGTGATAAGCTCTTCGAAATGGTACATAACTAAGGCCGTTATTCCGCAAACTTCTCTTAAGTGTCGGACACTTGTTGAGCATTATCCGGACTTCATAAATGGTGTGGCCCGGATCGAAACCGAACTTTCGCCGCACGAACTTCTAAAGTTGATCCAAGATGTCGAAAAAAAATTAGGCCGCGTTCGCACCGGCAAAAAATGGGAGCCGCGCACGATCGACCTAGACATCTTGTTCTACGATGACCTGATCCTTGATTCTTCTGATTTAAAGTTACCGCATCCCGAAGCCCACAAAAGAATGTTTGTCTTGGAACCGCTTTGTGATATAGCTCCGGACTTAATACACCCCGTCCTGAAGCGGACGGTAAAAAAACTTAAGGAGAAACTATGAAAATATTCATCGACAGTGCAGACATAAACGAGATCAAAAAAGCGAACGCAATGGGCGTGATCGACGGCGTTACAACTAACCCAAGCCTTATTGCAAAAACGGGCCGAGATTTCAAAAGCTGCGTGAAGGATATAGTTGCAGAGATAAAAGGGCCGATAAGTCTTGAAGTCACGCATATCGATACTGCCGAAACGATGTTCGAAGAGGCAAAGAAGCTTGCCGATATCGCAAAGAACGTCGTGGTAAAGATACCGCTAACCGAAGAAGGATTGAAGGCGGTGAAGCTTTGCAGAAACCACGGCATCAATGTTAACGTAACACTTTGTTTTTCGCCAAACCAGGCGCTTCTCGCTGCAAAGGCAGGTGCCAACTACATTAGCCCGTTCGTTGGCCGCCTTGACGATATATCCGAAGAGGGAATGCAGCTCATCGATCAGATCGCGCAGATCTACAGCAATTATAAGTTCGATACAGAGATACTCGTTGCAAGTATAAGGAATCCTCTCCACGTTCGCGATGCGGCACTTATCGGCGCAGATGTCTGCACGATACCTTTCAGTGTGATCCAACAGCTTGTCAAACACACGTTGACCGATATTGGGTTAGCAAAATTCGCCAAAGATTGGGAAAAAGTACCGAAGTGAGTTCAGCTGTAGGCTTTTTTCAGGTCTATTAACACCTGCTTAGATATCGTCTGGAAAGTTTCAAATACTCCGACGCCCGTTTTTGCCACGGTCTCGAAATCCGGTGCACCGAACTTGTTCAACAGCTTCTTCAGTTCAGCAATTGGTGCTGCATTCGGCATATCTCTTTTATTATATTGAATTACGAACGGTATCTCTTTGATATCGACGCCTTCATGGTCCAAAATACTTTTTAGTTCGGTAATGCTTGCAAGGTTCGATTCGATCCTCTCCAGCTGCGAATCTGCCACGAACACGACGCCATCGACACCTTTAGAAATGATCTTGCGGTTGGCTTCGTACGCCACTTCACCGGGAACGGTGTAGAGATGAAGCCTTACCGTGTAATCGCCTATCTTGCCCAAGGTGAACGGCACGAAGTCGAAATATAGCGTGCGATCATCTTCGGACGTTAGCGATATAAGTTCACCCTTCGTGTCTTTCTTGATCTCGCTGCATAAGAACCGAAGCGAAGTAGATTTACCGCATCTTGGCGGCCCATAGTAAACTATCTTGCAATTGATCTCTTTATTCCGTTCGTTGATAAAAGCCATATAAAGCCCTCATTTTCTGATGCGTAATTTTATGGTTTTAAGGCCGGAAAGTCAAAGAATTACTTATTGTTGGATTTTGCGAAAGGTGTTAATCGATAGCTACAATGAAAAAGAACTTATGGGTCAAAAATGCTCCGTTCGCTGTGACCGTCTGCGATAGAAAAGGGATCATCCTAGAGATGAACGATCGCTCCATTGAAACGTTCGACAAAGATGGAGGCAAACGTTTGATCGGCGCGAACGTTCTTGAGTGTCATCCTTTAAGGGCGCGAGCGAAACTTAAAAAGATGCTTGGGTCCGGGAAAACGAATACATACACTATCGAGAAAAAAGGGCAGAAGAAACTAATATATCAGTCGCCATGGTATAACGCGCAAGGCAAGTGCGCGGGCTTTGTCGAGATAAGTTTACCGATCCCGCAAAAAATTGTGCATTTTGTTAGAGGTTAATT
>CAIPVD010000144.1 GCA_903868375.1 uncultured delta proteobacterium | reverse complement strand
CGCTGCTTATTTAGATCTTCTGCCAAGCAGCGAATGGCGAGTTCCGAGCCGAGGGAGACCTCTCGTGTTCGGTTACGTTTTATCTTAATACAAAATCAGCGTGGCGAGCAGTTGACGGCCACCCACGCACATACCACCGTTGCCTTTAAAAGTACGTGGTCGTGAAATGGTGTTTAGTTAGGTATCGTGAACGATTCGCTTGTGCCGTTTATCTTCAGCACCTGCGTCAGTATGAACTTTGCCAGGATGTCGATGTATTCCTGCGAATCTTCGACGCCAATCTGAAGTCCGTCTTTTCCCAGCGATAGGTTGCTGATCCCAAGCAACGACGCGATGTCGGTGCCGTTCGGATCGTTTGCGAAGGCGTAGTCTTTGGGCAGCGCAAGCTTTATTGCGTTCTCCGGTGCGGAATAAATGTTTATTCCGTATTTTATCTTCTCTTTGAACGCAGATATTAGGCTGTCGTCTGGGATCGTCGTTGTGTTCCCGCCGGGGATCGATCTGAATATTATCTTTGTGAGATCGGCGTCGGGTCTAATTGTCAGCGCAAGCTTCGAAGGGTCGGCTGGGTCGGTTGCGATCTTGGATATTTCAAGTGCGAGCAAAAGCGTCAGCTTCATCTTTATTATCTGGCCATTGTCCGGGTTCGGGTCATTCGAGTTCATCGACTGAATTATCGGATTGCCGTTCGCGTCGAGCTTAAGCGGCAAGTTGCCGTATTGGTCGGCTTGCTTGTCAGCGTCCGTCTGCAGCGCATAGAAAGAAATGTCGAGATCGCCAAGTTGCAGGTCGATGTATTGCTTTTCGTTCTTTTTGAAGAAGCTAACGTGAGGCGTAAGGCCTCTGTTCCCACGCAGGCGCAGCATGATGGGCTGCTTCTGCTGGAAATATCCGTTCGATGTCAATGCGCTGCCGAGTATCTCGCCAACGCGAGGGCGCAGCTGGCAGAGCGTAGAAGGCTTATCGTCCATCGACTTCGCCTTGAACTCGTCGCACGATTTAACTTCGTCGAAGCCAATTTTTTTAAGGAATGCCTCGCTTAGATCCCAATCGAAAACTCCGCTCGTCATCTTTACCGGGTCCTGCTCCGAAAGTAAGAAGAAGAGTGCGTTGATAAGGTCTTCGCCTACCGCGATCCCAAAGTCGTATCCGGATAAACTGTTCGGACTTGCGATGGTGGTGCCGGACGAAATTAACGGCCTTCTAATGAAACCGGTTTCAGGTTTCTTTAATGTAGATGAAAGGCTCGAATAAAACGTCGGGTCGCCTGCGATAGCCGGAACCGTTCCCCATATTCCGCTCTCGCTTACATTGAACTGCTTGTTCAGTAAGTCGAGACCTAATGGAAGCATCCAGCCCCTGTCGCTTAAAAGCCCGCCGCTCGTGCAACCGATGGTTGTAAGCGGCGCCTTTGCATAATCTGTCGCCGCACATCCTATCTTTATCGGAACGTTTTTTGCAACTTCGCGAAGCATGTACGTAAGGAACGCGCTGCCGTCGCAGTACAAAAGGTCGTTTATCGTATCTAACACCGTCATGCTGACAAGTCCCGTCTGGCCGTTCAAAAGATTTACGCCGACGCAATCCGATTCTACCGAACTGTCGCAGGCCACGAACGCGCCGCCATCTAATGCGTTGCCGACAAATACCTTTGGAACGATGATCGCCGGTTTTCCCGTGCATGCCTGTTTTGATTTATATTCGCAATCCGTCGTATCGGCCGTCAAAAGGAGGCGGGGTTTGTCTCCGCTTCTATCTACCTTTACCATGATCGGCGCGAACAATTTTCTGAATCCAAATCGCAGCGGCATAACGCGTTTGTCCGGCTTGCCATCGTAATCGTTATCCAGGAATACCTCTGCCCATGCCTTTGCGTTAACTAGGTCGAGCGTTAACGATATCGCGTCTTGTTTGAACTCTAACTGCGGCACGTCGGCCTTTTCCATCTCCGGTGCGCGCGTTATCTTGAACCCCAAATGATTTCCGCCGCTGTTTCCTGCAGAACACTGCGGGATCTCGTTCTTTATGGCATCCATCTCGCTTGTTGCCGAAGATGTGTCTGAAGATGGCGCGCCGCTTTTTCCGAGCATCTGCGGTACCTTCGCAAGAAGGCCTTTAAATCCGTCGGACTTTAAGAAATTGTTCAGCACTAATTTTACCGTGTCGCTCAAGAAACGTTTGTCTATTGCGAATCCGCCCGCCGCATCTATCCAAAGCGAATCGATCTTCTTCACGCTGCCGTTCTTTTCGAACGGGCTTACTATTTCGCCCCAGCCGAAGGTGAAAGGGTAATCTTCGCCTTCATGCGAAACGATGCCTACGTTGATCCCTGCTTGCGGATCTAAGTTCAGCGTATATTTGCCGCTCGCATCGGCGCAGATCTTCTGTTCCGCGTCGCGATTGAAGGTGAACTTCACGTTGTTCTCGTCGCACGATGCCTTGTTTGCGGAAGGGAGTGTGAACGTAAGCGAAACGGTTGGATTGTAATCGGCGCTGTATATCGGTTGAACGGGCGTCGTCCAATTGATGCCGCCCGTGTCGCCAGTTGCGGTGAAAGGTTTTAGCGTAAGTGTCGGACACTTGAGCGGATCGAATCCTGTTGCCGCGTTGCAGACGTTTACCGTTACATTGTTCGTGCCGTTCTCGGTCGGTAAGCAGACGGAGAATATGCCGCCAGCGGCGGTATTCGTTTTTACCTTAACTTGTTTCGTCCCGCCATCGCTCGTGCTGATAATGTTCGTGACGGTTAGTTCCAATCCGCCGGTCGCTATCCCCAAGAAATCGCAGAACTGGCAAGAGTGGAGGAGGTCAACTGTAACGAGCGCGCTACTATCTTTCTGTTCCAGTTTCACGTCGGCGTCGGTTGGCTTCGGTGCCGTTACGCGCGATACGCGAAGCGTCTCCTTTGCGGGCGCGCCTGTTGGCCTTGTTGCAGTTACGGCAATACTATATGGACCCATCTTTTGCCCAAGTGGTATCTTAATGGAAAAATATCCGTTGCTATCTAGGCAATAGTCCGCCGTCTTGCTCCAGCAGTCGCTTGTTTCGGTCGGCTTATCGAAATTTATTTGATTATACTCGTTCGTGTATTCGTTCTGGACCGATGCGGCAAGGCTTGAAAGCGTGCTGTTCTTTACGTCGGTCGTTCCATGCAACATTATGTAGTCTTCGACAACGCTTAAAGCGGGCGTGTTGATGCACACAAAACCCGCGCCAATATCGCAGCTCTTAACGGGCAAAAGAGAATCGCGTCCGCAGGTCGAAGGAGCGGATGGTGGGGGTGTGGTTGGAGCAGGAGTTGGAGCCGGAGTTGTAACCGGAGTTGTAGCAGGTGTTGCGGAACTCCCTGCTACGGCAGCCATTACTTCGATCGCGCTATATGCCGATGCTGTAGATGGAATGCAAAGTAATATGCTTATATATAACAATATGTTATATAGTACAGCTGAAGTTATCATTGATGTTATTTTTTTCACCATTTCACTCCTAGTTTATACACCTTCGTACCTCTTATCGGCTGCCCGCAGAAATAGTTGCTAACTTTTTTAAACTTTTTTTCAATGCGCAGTGCGTTGGCGGGCTGCGTATTGAACGCCAAAAAGAAATAGATAAAAAGGACGCAACTTTTCCAGAGATCTGCCGATAAGGAGGTAGTTATGAAAAATGACATAAAAGTAAATATCAAGCATCTGTTTCTGATCCTAGGCTTCGTGTTGTTGCTCTCCGCCTGCGCCGGCTCCGATTACATGCCGGAATTCTTTCCGAATAAGACGCAGCCGGCCTCTTCAGATGCGAGCGCATCGGAAAGTAAAAAGCCGGATGAAACCGCACCCACGGGAAATTGCACGGTCAAGTTAACGAGCAAGCTCTGCGTAACGATCAAGGGCGATTCCATTTCGGTAGGCACCGAAGGCGAAGAGCCGCTCTGCCAGGATCTAGATCCCATACCCATCGAGGTGAACGGGGCGAACGTTATTCTTCGCGGGAACGCGTTTCCCGATATCCAGTTCGAAGGGCATGGCCTGCCGGCGCCTATCACAATCAATGCGAAGGGAACGACCGACGGCACCAAGAATCTGGGCAAGGGCAAGGTCGATGAAAAAGGGAACATGACCATTGAAGGATTTTCGCTTTTCATTAACGCGCTTGGAATGGTCGGCGAGCTTCCGGGGCTTACGTTCACAACGGGCAAGACGGAAGACCTCGACGGACTGCAAGTTATCGAAGGTTCGCCTATCGCCGCCGATGGAAGCACGAAGCTCGTCGTCGGTACAAAGATAGGTCATCTCTTTCCAGCGGCAGATGAAAAACTTTTTGGCGCATCTATGCAGGCTACCTTCGATGGAAAGATCGCGCCTGCTCTTTCCGGATGCAAGGGCGAAGAATCGAAGCCGCAATCGACGATGGTTACGAAACTTGTCCTTGGCGATAGCGGCGAACAGACGGAAGAACTTTTGCCCGGCTCGGCACAGATGGAAATTGGCAGCGCGTTCATAGCGCAAAGTTCCGCCGACGTGGGCCCCAATAACGAAGTGAGCGCAAGTTTCAAAATATTAAATGCCACATCGAAGGCGATGTCCGTTGATATACCGCCCATCGTTGGCGCTTTCAGTATTGAATCGACAAAGGAAGGTGGCTTAAAACAAGATCTGCCGCCGAAAACACCTCTTATCATAAAGGTAACTTTTAGGCCGACGAAGGAAAAAACGCTGAAGGAAGGCAAAGTTAGCGAAATGCTGATGATAGGTACGGATTCATATCAGCTCGTAGGTACCGCATCGACGCCTGCCGGCAAGGTAGGACTTGGCGTTACCGATGATTCTGGAAAAGTCGTTGCCGCACAGGACAGCTTGAAACTTGGGAGCGTTACGGTTTCGACGGCGGGCCGTCGCGAGTTCTTCATGTGCAAGAAGATAAAGTGCGATGGCGCAGACAAATACACGTCGTGCGTTCCGTGCGTCGATGTGCTTATGAACGTCTGCCAGCTTTTGGCCGTGGATAAGAGCGGAAATCCCATCGATGCGGTTGACCAAAGCTGCAAGGCTGTCAACCCAAGTGGCAGAGACGCATCGTCGATTGGCCTTGGAAGCGATGCAGCTGCCCCATCTGGACAGACGATAGACGTGAAGAATCTTGGGGTGGCTCCCCTAACTATAACGTCGCTGGATATTCAGGAGATCGCCGGTTCCAAATCCACAAAACAGTTCAAGCTTGGCTATCAGGGATCGCTTCCTGTGACGTTGCAGCCTTACGATCCTTCGAAAGAATCGCTTAAGCTTACTGTCGTTTATGAACCGAACGATCTTATAGGTTATGATGGAAGTTCTGCTTCCGTCGGCCATCCGGTAAAGGACAGGGCGG
>CAIPVD010000143.1 GCA_903868375.1 uncultured delta proteobacterium | reverse complement strand
TCGCGTGAGCAGTTCGAGATCAGAACGCACAAGAGGCTCTTGGATATATTAGAGCCAACGCAGCAGACGGTCGATGCTTTAATGAAGCTAGACCTTGCAAGCGGTGTCGAAGTTGAGATCAACATGATGTAATTTTGGAGCTAATTATGTTAGGACTTTTAGGAAAAAAATTAGGGATGACTAGGCTATTCAACGAAAAAGGTGAACCGATTTGTGTCACCGTTGTTCAGGCCGGTCCGTGCCCAGTGGTAAGAAAGAAGACCAAAAAGACAGATGGTTATGATGTGATCTGTTTGGGCTTCGACGAACACAAAAAAGAAAAGAACTTAGGCAAGCCGCTTATCGGCGTCTATAAAAAGGCGAACGTTAAGGCGTGCAGGCATATGAGAGAGTTCAAGACTGACAAGTTCGCGGAGCTTGAGGTAGGCAAGGCTCTGACCGTAGCCATGTTCAAAAAGGGCGATAATGTCGACGTAAGCGGCATTACGAAAGGTTGTGGTTTCCAGGGTGTTATCAAGCGGCACCACAAACGCGGTGGACCTGCAGCTCACGGCTCAAAGTTCCACAGAACGACCGGTTCGATCGGTATGAGAACTTGGCCAGGGCGCGTATTACCTGGAACTAGAATGGCGGGCCATATGGGCGATGTAAAGAGAACGATCAAAAATCTTAGGATTTTCGATATCGATACGGTTAGGAACCTCGTTTTTATCGAAGGTGCGGTTCCTGGTGGCAAGAACGGGCTTCTTGTGGTTAGCACAAGAGCTTAATAATAAAAGAATGGTGTTAATATGACAGTTACAGCAGTTTACGACATAAATAAGAAAAAAGTTGGCGAGGTCGAACTTCCCGATGACGTCTTCGCGGCAAAGGTCAGCGAAGCGCTTATTCATCAGTCGGTAGTTGCGCATCTGGCGAATTGCAGGCAGGGGACGGTTAGCACCAAGACCCGCGCGAACGTCAGAGGCGGTGGAAGAAAACCTTACAAACAAAAAGGTACGGGCCAGGCGCGCCACGGTTCTATCAGAAGCCCGATATTCGTGGGCGGAGGCGTAGCATTTGGGCCGAAGCCACGCGATTGGCAGATGGAACTTCCTAAGAAACAAAAAAGAGCGGCTCTTAAGAGCGCCCTTTCGAAGAAGAATCAGGATGGCGAGCTTTTCGTGATCGACGGATTTGTTTCAAAAGATGGAAAGACGAGCGCGATGGCAAAGGCCTTTAAGGGATGGGATTCGAAGAGCCGCGTGATCGTTATCGACAAGGCAGATATGAAGACCATCAAGGCAGTTCGTAACATTCCGAATGTGAAGGTAGTTAGCGCAAAAGAACTATGCGTTTATGACATAGTCAGGCACAAAGATCTACTCGTCGTAAAGCCTGCTATCGAGAACATTGTAACAAGGGTTAGCCAATAACTTTAAGGCATTTATATGGATATATTTTACGTAATAAAAGAACCGTTGATAACGGAAAAGGTGACGCTGGGAAAGGGAGACTCGAACAGATATTATTTCAGAGTGGACCTTGCAGCGACCAAGATCGATATCAAGCGCGCCGTGGAAACGATTTTCAAGGTCGATGTGGATAACGTCAGAACGATCACTGTGCATTCAAAACCGCGCAAGAATCCTCGTTCAAGGACAGTTTCACATCCGGCAAATTGGAAAAAGGCCATTGTCACCTTAAAAAAAGGCGGCAAGATAGAATTATTTGAGGGCGTATGAAGACATATAACCCAACATCACCAGGCAGGAGATCTCAATCGGGCCTAGATTTTTCGGACCTTTCTAAAAAGAAACCGGAAAAGGGTTTGATAGCTTCTTTGAACAGGACTGGTGGCAGGAACAACGCAGGATATATCACGACCGCATGGAGAGGCGGCGGTGCAAAGAGACAATACCGTTTTGTCGATTTTAAGCGAGACAAGATCGGTATCCCAGGCACAGTCGCGGCATTCGAATACGATCCGAATAGAAGCGCGCGCATCGCACTTATCAATTATATCGACGGCGAAAAAAGATATATGCTCGCGCCGGTAGGTCTTAAGGTCGGCGATAAGGTTTTGGCTGCCGATAACGCAGAAATAGCGCCCGGCAACGTGCTGTCGCTTCGCAATATTCCGGTCGGTACAGCTATTCATAATATCGAGATAAAATTGAACGGCGGCGGTAAGCTAGTTCGTAGCGCCGGCGGTGCAGCGCAGATCATGGCTAAAGAAGGCGAGTACGCGCAGGTCAGAATGCCTTCGGCTGAAGTTCGGCTCATCCACATGGATTGCCGCGCAACGATCGGCCAGGTAGGAAATTTAGATCACGAGAACGTTTCAATTGGCAAGGCAGGCAGAAGCCGCCACATGGGCATTAAGCCGCATGTCAGAGGTATGGCGATGAACCCTGTCGATCACCCGCATGGTGGTGGTGAAGGCCGTTCAAAAGGTGGCAACCATCCGTCAAGCGCTACGATGGTTCCGGCAAAGGGTTACAAAACACGCAACAACAAGAGAACTAATAAGTTCATTGTTAAGGACAGGAGGAAGTAGTGGCTAGATCGATTAAAAAAGGTCCGTTTGTTGACCAACATATGATTGCAAAGACCGAGACGGCCCAGCGGGACCGCTCGAAGAAGGTGATTAAGTCGTGGTCCAGAAGATCGATGGTGACCCCGGATATGATCGGACTTACCTTTGCGATCCACAACGGCAAAAAATTCGTACCGGTTTTTGTTACAGAAAACATGATCGGTCACAAGTTCGGTGAATTCGCGTTAACAAGGGTATTCCGCGGTCACTCCGGCATGAAGAAGGAAGTTGTGGGCGCGCCAGCGGCGGCACCGGCGGGAGGAGCAGCGGCTCCGAAACCGGCAGCAGCTCCGGCGGCGGCACCAGCGGCTAAGGCTTAATAACTTTTAAGGTTTACTTATGAACGCTACATTTAAACATATAAGAATATCGCCCCAGAAGATAAGAATGGTCGTAAATCTGGTTCGCGGAAAAGACGTTGCAACTGCCATCACGCTGCTCACGTTCTGCAGAAAGAGCGCGGCAAGAGATGTGCTAAAGCTGGTCAAGTCAGCCGTTGCCAACGCAAAGCAGAAGGGCGGAATCGACCTGGACAACCTTCATATTAAGAGCATCGCAGTGGGAAGCGGCCCGACGTTAAAACGTTTTGTGGCACGTTCCCGCGGTATGGCGCACAGAATTTTAAAGCGCTCAAGCCACATAAGCTTGGAGTTACAGGAGAAATAAATGGGACAGAAGACACACCCTATAGGATTTAGGCTCGGCATCACAAAGACCTGGTCATCCAGGTGGTATGCGCCGCGCAAGGATTACGCGAAGCTCGTCCACGAGGACAACTTCTTCAAGAAATA
>CAIPVD010000142.1 GCA_903868375.1 uncultured delta proteobacterium | reverse complement strand
CTAGCCGATGGCCTTAAGAATTTTCTGAAAGAAGATCTAATCCCTGCGAATGCCGATAAGATACTTTTTAGGTTCGCGCCGTATCTGGTTTTTCTAGGTGTAACGCTTACGATGGTAACGCTCCCATTTTCATCATTAATAATAGGCGCCGATCTGAACGTCGGCATCTTATATATAGTAGGCGCTTGGGGCTTGGTGGTGATAGGGCTCCTAGCTGCAGGTTGGGCGTCGAACAATAAATATACGCTCCTTGGAGGCATGCGAAGCGCGGCGCAGATGATATCTTACGAGATACCGATGGTGCTAGCTATCGTCACCGTCGTTCTCTCCGCCGGATCATTAAGCCTTCAGTCGATAATAAGAGCGCAGGGTGCTTATCCAACCGACTGGTTCATCTTTTCAAATCCGTTCGTGGCAATTGCTTTCATAATATTTTTAGTTGCAGCGGTCGCCGAAGGTAACCGCACGCCGTTTGATATACCAGAGGCGGAAAGCGAGCTCGTCGCCGGCTACAACACGGAATATAGCGGCATGCGCTTTCTATTCTTCTTCTTCGCCGAATGGGGAAACATTTATGTGATAGGCGCGCTAGTTGCCGCGCTCTTCTTAGGTGGCTGGAAGATACCAGACGCCTGGCATTTATGGGCGGTGCGCCAGGGGGCTTTCATGCCGCACATTTTGGAGCTACTTGTTTTTCAGGCGAAGACCTGGATCTGGGTGCTACTTATAATCCAACTCCGCTGGACGCTCCCTAGGCTTCGCGTCGATCAACTAATGAAGGTGTCGTGGACATATTTAACGCCTATCGCATTTTTTGCATTGATAGGTAACGCTATTTGGCTAATCGCATTTCCAGCCGGATGGCTTTTTATGAGTTATATATTATTCTTTAGCGCCGTAGCTATCATTGGATATTTTGTCTGGAGAACGCTCTGGCAGCTTAAGAACACTAAGAGCAAGATCGATGTGAAGTGGATCGTTTAATGGGATATTTTAGAAACATAGCAGAAGCGGCATCTACGATATTTGAAGGGCTGGCCATTACCGCGAGCCATATGCTCCGGAAGCCTATCACCGTTCAGTATCCGGATAGAACGCTAACTCCGGTTACGGAACAGATGGCGCCGAGGTATCGCGGATTTCTTAAGGCCGATATGAAGATATGCACTGCATGTCTTCTTTGCCAGCAGGCATGCCCGATAAACTGCATTCATATCGATGTTGCGAAGGATGCGACAGCAACGCCTCCGCAGCGCCTTGTGAACAAGTTCGATATAGATATCGGCCTTTGCATGTTCTGCGGGCTTTGCACCGAGGTCTGCCCGACCGGAGCCATCAAGTTCACGCGCGAGTTCACACGTGCAACATACGACCTGAAAGATCTGATGTTCCATTTTGTCGAAGAAGGAAAACCGGTCGCTCCATATAAAAAAGGAGCTGCTTAATAATTTTATGGATATAAGCCTTGCCATATTTTTTGTGATATCTGCCGTAACGCTTGTAGCGTGCGGCATAGTTGCGTTCTCGAAAAACATGATCTATTCGGCATTCGCGCTGCTCGGCGTCTTTGCCGGCGTATTGGGATTATATATCCTCCTCTCCGCCGACTTCGTGGCGATCGTTCAATTGGTAATTTATATCGGCGGCATCTTGGTGCTGATACTTTTCGCCGTGATGCTAACGACAAGGATAGATATGGCGAGCGGCGAGCGCCGCCTTGTCAATAAGGCGATGGAACCCCTTGCCGCGTTCTTTGGAATAGCGATACTTGGGGCTCTGATCTGGAAATCATTCTTCAGTACTCATTGGACGGTTTCCAGAGTTTTTTATGGGCCAACGACCGCGGCGATCGGCGAAAAACTTTTGAATGAATATTTGCTGCCGTTCGAAATAATATCGTTGCTTCTAATTCTTGGTTTGGTTGGCGCAATGGTCTTGGGCAGAAGGGAGGTCAAATAATGATACCTCTCGAATATTTCATAGCGGTTGGCCTTATTATTTTCCTTCTTGGCCTTTACACATGCCTAACGCGCACGAATGCGATAGGCATCCTTATGGGGATAGAGCTGGTGCTGAACGCCGCAGGCTTAAATTTTGTCGCATTCTCTCATTATAATGGGAACAAGATCGAAGGCCATGTAATGACGCTATTTATTATTGTGCTGGCGGCGGCGGAGGCGGTCGTTGCCTTGGCGCTGCTCCTTGCAATTTATAGAAGGTTTAAAGGAATTGAAACCGAAGTCGTAGCAACGTTGAAAGAATAGGATGAATTTTTTAAAGATCAGTTATCTTATACCGCTTCTGCCGCTGATCGGCGCAGTCATTAACGGCTATTGCTCGTTCGCGGCGTTGAAACCAAAGAAGTGGTTCACAAATATCATTGCGTGCGGAGCTATTTTTGCATCGTTCGTAATTTCTTGCGGTGTATTCTACGAGTTGAGTTTGAGAGCGCCGGAGCTGCGCACGGTAACGATGAACTGGTTCACATGGTTCGATCTTCCGGTTCTCAAGGCGAACGTTGCGTTTCTAATAGATCCGCTATCAGTCACGATGGCGCTGGTCGTAACGGGAGTTAGTTT
>CAIPVD010000141.1 GCA_903868375.1 uncultured delta proteobacterium | reverse complement strand
TTCGCCTTTCTGGAAAAATTCGCCAAAGCAAACGTCGTTCCAAACGATGACTGGAATTTATTCGTTCCAAGCGCTATGTGCGCCGGAAGCCCTGCGGCAAGAATGGCTGGAAGCGAGATCAATCCGCCACCGCCGGCGACGGAATCGATAAGGCCCGCCAAAAAAGCGGCTCCGCAAAGAAATATGATTATCAACATGCTCACGTTTAATGCATTTCTTAAGCTGCCCTTGCATTAAAATCAAGGATTGATATATGTGCCTTATGGAACACTTCGAACTCGACCTGCACGGCAAAAGGCTGTACGAAGCGGAACAAGAGGTAATGCACTTTATCGATCACGCGTATTTCAAGGGCGAACCATCGTGCAGGATCATCCATGGCATGGGCGTAATTGCGAGCGAACTTCCAAAATGGCTGAAAAGTTATCCCTACGTGAAAAGTTTCGAGATCGACCCAGGAAATTCAGGCGCCACCATCGTAAGATTCGACCTTTGACCTTAAACAAAAGCAACTTCGGTTTAATTTAAATTAGACGGTCTAAGATAGATATGGATATGAAGTGTTAAAAAGAGCCGCTTGTCTATTCAGCATACCCAGATAGGCTTCAGGAGAAGTATCCATTTTTAGGACCACTTTGCCCTGGCAAAGGGTCAAATAGGATGAATCTTGTGACACTTCAGAAGATCCATTACCCACAGCAGCAATGCTATAGGGAACAGCATTATCTTGTTCAATCAGTGCCTGAATCTCCTCGGGAGCTGATAGAGAACAGCTATCAGTGACAAGGCTTGATGATACTACGCCGGGGTCTCGAAACATATGGAACCTCCTGTTTGTTAAAACTTATACGTCTATATAGCCGGGGGTAACATTTGACAAGAAAATAATTTAGAATTGCAGGAACAAGAGCGACGGCTCTAACCATGAACCACCTTGCCATTTTTGATGACCTTGGCCACAAACGAGCGGTCGAATCTGTAGAACGGCTCGAACTCATTTCTCGTATTCAAGATGACGAGATCGGCGACCTTGCCGACCGCAATAGATCCGTGCGTCTTCTCCATACCAAGCGCTCGCGCCGCGTTTATCGTTATCGCCTGATAAGCCTCTTCCGGCGTTAACTTCATCTGCGTTATTCCCATTGAAGCCGCAAGCCACAAGTTTAAAATTGGCGATGTGCCAGGATTGTAATCGGTAGATACGGCGACCTTAACTCCCGCTTTTATCATATCGCGCGCCTTTGAATAATTGCCGCCGATAAAAAATGTCGATGAAGGTATAAGTACCGCAACGACATTTGCCTTTGCCATCGCGATCATATCCTTTTTTGTAACGTGTTCCAGATGATCGGCGCTTACGGCTTTTAGTTTTGCGGCAAGGGCCGCTCCGCCACACGAAGTAAGCTGATCGGCATGAAGCTTGGGTTTAAGGCCAAGTTGAAACGCGGCGGCAAGTATCTTTTTCGCTTCTTCTTTTGTGAACGCTATCTTTTCGACGAAGACATCGCAGAATCTTGCAAGTTCATCGCGAGCCACGGCGGGCAGCACCTTATCTATTATAAAACGAACGTAATCTTTTCGCGAGCTGGTGGGAGGAACTGCGTGCGCACCCAAAAATGTCGGCACAAATTCGATAGGCAGCTCTTTGTTCAGCCTTTTAACGACGCAAAGCATTTTAAGTTCGGTTTCAAGGTCCAAACCATAGCCGCTTTTGACTTCGATCGTTGTGATGCCATGCGAAAGCGCTTCGTGCGCCCGCGTCTTTGCGGTTTTTAGCAGTTCGTTCTCGGACGCGGCGCGCGTCGCCTCAACGGTTGACATTATTCCGCCGCCCGCCTTGGCTATCGCTTCATAACTTGCGCCACGTGCACGCATTGCGAATTCATCTACGCGCTCGCCACCGTGGACAAGATGCGTGTGGCAATCGATAAGCCCTGGAATTACGACACAGCCTTCGGCGTCTATGACTTGCATGTCATTGCGAGGCCGTAAGGCCGAAGCAATCTCCTGACCACAATTGCGTTTGGGGGATTGCTTCGCTTTACTCGCAATGACAGACTTTATCTTTCCATCTTCAATTTCAATCGCCGCATTTTGAATTACTCCCACAGGTTCCATTGTGATCAAGCGGCCTATGTTTGTGATAAGCATGGGCATGTAATAATACGCTAATATTATTTTAGCAACTTTTTTGAAGAGGTGCCGATAACAGGTTCACATGGCTCCTTTTGTCCAAAATATAGGTGTGACTAGCGCACTAGCAATGAATCCGTCGTTCACGGTCGGAAATTTCGTTTCGACGATAGCTGTTAGCCCCGAAGTTCCTGCACAAGTTCCAGGAACCGTTTATCAAACCGCAAACGCCGGTTCTTACTTTGTCACCGACAAGCCGGATGTATTGCGTACGCAGTCGGCCCTACTTGCGGCAGATACAGTAAATATTGGGTCAAGTGCTATTGCATTACCGGAACTTGAACGAACCGATGGCCGCGTTTCGCCAAAGGAAGTTGCGGAGTTTGAACGGAGCGTACGCGCATCTGGCATTACCATGCCGAATCTTTTAAGATACGCAAGGAAGCTGCCACTTGGCGGGCCGAAGAGCTTGGCAGAATATTGTGCAGCAAGCATGGTCGGCAGGCCTATTATTGGAGGTATTGCAGATCCGACGGAGGAAAAGATACGGACAGAATTTGATAATATGGGATTTTTTACAAGAGGTTATTTTAGAATAAGAGAGTTCGAACAAAGTGGCCGCATATATGAACGACTAGGCGTACAATATTACAAATCGTTATTAATGGCAATCGTTAGAGAAGAATTTTATCATCTAGATGAAGAGCGAGACATCACCTCTTTAATGGATTTCGCCACACAAACTAAGCGTAATGAAAAAAGTCATGCAATGGAGTTAATTTGTTGCGCAGGGTTATCTTTAGCTGGCGTTTTATTATTATTTGCATGTGAGCCATCCACTTTACCGTTTACCTTAGCCCTCGTACCAATAAATATTAGCCCAGCATACTTATGTATGCTCCAACGCTACAATCGCGCACGTATCGAGAACACAATAGACCTAAAGCTCGGCCGCGGGCCGTTTAAGATCGATCAATAATTTATCCCGGGGATTTTAACGCCGCGTTCATTTGCAACGTTTATCGCCTCGGCATAACCGGCATCGGCATGACGCAAAACTCCCATCGCGGGATCGCTGCGCAACACGCGCGCTAAGCGTTTGTCAGCTGCTGGCGTTCCATCGGCGACTATCACCTGCCCTGCGTGTTGCGAATATCCTATACCAACTCCACCGCCATGATGGATGCTGACCCAAGAAGCACCATTCACTGCATTCACGAGCGCATTTAGAAGAGGCCAATCTGCAACCGCATCGGTGCCGTCCTTCATGCTTTCGGTCTCGCGGTTTGGGGATGCTACGCTTCCGCAATCCAAATGATCGCGGCCTATTACTATTGGTGCGCCGACTTTTCCTTTGCGAACGAGCTCGTTGAACGCAAGGCCAGCTTTTTCGCGTTCGCCATATCCAAGCCAGCAGATACGCGCCGGCAGGCCTTGATACGCCACTCTATCTTCCGCCATCTTTATCCAACGTTTTAATCCTTCGTTCTTTGGGAAAAGATCTAAGATAACTTTATCGGTTTCCAGAATATCTTTCGGGTCACCTGATAGCGCCACCCACCTAAACGGGCCCTTTCCTTCGCAAAATAGCGGGCGGATGTATGCCGGAACAAAACCTGGGAACGCGAACGCATCTTTAACGCCATATTTTTCTGCCTGTGCGCGGATGTTGTTGCCATAATCGAAGACCGGCACGCCATCGTAATGGAACTTAAGCATGGCGCCGACATGTTCCGAAATTGCGCGGAGCGATTCCTGCTGATATTTTTCTGGATTGTCACGGCGAAGTTTTATCGCATCTTCGTAGCTCATCTTGTTTGGGACATAACCATTCAAGAGATCGTGCGCCGAAGTTTGATCGGTAACAAGATCTGGACGCACACCACGTTTATAAAGAAGCGGATAGATATCTGCGGCGTTCGCAATGAGGCCAATGGATATCGCCTTTTTATTTTTCTTGGCTTCGTCGACCATTTTTAGCGCCGAATCGAGATCGGTTGCCACTACATCCAGATACTTTTGCATCAGGCGCTTTTGCGCGCGGTTCGGATCCACTTCTATCCCCAGAAAAACAGCACCCGCCATAGTTGCGGCGAGCGGCTGTGCGCCGCCCATTCCACCGAGGCCTGCGGAAAGAATTAATCTGCCGGCAAGGTCCGGAGTTCCGTAATGTTTTCGTCCGGCCTCGACGAACGTTTCATACGTTCCCTGAAGTATACCCTGCGTTCCTATATATATCCAGCTACCTGCGGTCATCTGGCCGTACATCATTAAACCTTTTTGTTCTAGCTCGCGAAAGTGTTCCCATGTCGCCCATTTTCCGACCAGATTTGAATTGGCTATCAAAACGCGCGGCGCATCTTCGTGAGTATCTAAAACGCCGACGGGCTTTCCCGATTGAACTAGCAGCGTTTCGTCATTTTTAAGTTTTTGAAGCGTTGCGATTATCTGGTGATAACATTCCCAATTGCGTGCCGCCTTTCCGCTTCCGCCATAAACGACCAGATCTTGCGGGCGTTCGGCAACGTCGGGATCTAAATTATTCATCAGCATCCGCATCGCCGCTTCCTGAACCCAACCTTTGCAAGTTAATTTATTCCCGCGAGGGGCACGAATATCTTTTTGCATGAGGAGGAATTTAGCTCTAGAAATCACAAATCACAAGCACCAAATCCCAAATAATATCCAAATCCGAATGACCAAATTACCGAAACATTTTGGTTATTGGAATTTGGGTAATTGTAATTTATTTGTTATTTGGGACTTGATACTTGGGATTTGATTCTTAAGCTCGCTCTAGATACTCGCCGGTCTCGGTATCTACTTTAACGGAATCGCCGGCTTCGATGAAGCCTGGGACGCGAACGGTCATTCCGTTCTCGAGCGTTGCGTTCTTGAACTGCGCCGATGCCGTAGCGCGCTTGACAGAGGGATCCGCTTCGACCACTTTAAAAACCAAAGACTGCGGAAGTTCCACCGTAACCGGCTTACCCTCGTGCATATCGATCATGACCTTGCTGTTTGGAAGCAGATATTTTACCGCATCGCCTATAACCTCGGAGTTGATGCCTATCTGTTCATAGTTTTCGGTGTTCATGAAGTGATAGATATCGCCGTCGGCGTAGAGATATTCCATTTCGTGCTGTTCCATTTCGGCGCGATCGACCTTATCGTCGGCGGCGAAACGGTATTCGATGATGGAACCGGTCTTAAGGCTTTTGAGTTTGGTTTGGACCATCGCTCGCCAGTTGCCGGGGGCAACGTGAGTTCTTGCAACGACCTTATACAACTGGCCGTTGTGAACGATGACCATACCCAGTTTTACTTGTGTGGCTGCTATCGGCATGTGCGGCTCTCTAGCTCATGCAGCATAGGCTTGTCAAGGATTTCGGATTTACTATTTATCATCCACAACGCGCTTCCAGTTTAGGCGGGTGAAGACGTAGGCTATGATGAGCGTTGCGAGTATCCATCCGAAGCCGATATACGCAAGTACGTTCCATTCGTATCCGCCGAAAGGCGACCGCACGCTGCCGTAAATTGAAGCGGTAAGAAGTGAGATAAGCACCAGCGGCACCCAGATAATAACCAAATATTGCCACCAAATCCCAAGTTTGTGATCGCCAACTGCGTTAATATGCCCTCTTAGCCTGCTCGAACGGTAGATCCAGGCGATCAGCACCGTTTCAAGTAGTCCGCCAACGAGAAGCGCGTAACGGTTTAGAAAATGATCGACGATATCGACCCAATAAAGTCCTGCGTGCGTTGCGAATATTAAGCTCAATGCAAATCCGATCACGCAGGTAACCGTCGTCGCCTTCTTTCTTGACGAGCCGAACTTGTCTATTAACCCGGAAATGAACGCCTCGAGTATCGATATCGAAGATGTAATTCCGGCAAAGATAAGCGACATAAAGAAAAGCACCGCAAAGGCTGTCCTACCGAACGGAAGCTGATTTATTATCTGCGGATACGTAACGAACGCAAGGCCCGGGCCTCCGCTCGCCACCTTATCGAAGGGAAGCCCCGCCTTCACCGACATGAAACCAAGCGTTGCAAAGACACCGAATCCCGCCAGTATGCCAAACGCGCAATTTGCAAGGCATATGATAAGAGAGTTCCGTTTTATCTCCGTCCTAGCTGGTAAATAACTCGCATATGCTATCATGATACCCATTCCCAAAGAGAGCGTGAAGAAAACCTGGCCAAATGCGTCTATCCAAACGGAAGGAGTTTTCAACACCTCAAAGTTCGGATGAAAATATGCTCTAATACCCACCATGGCTCCAGGAAGAGAAGCGCTCCACGCGGCAAGCGCCACGGTTATTAAGAATAAGAGCGGCATCATCACCTTGTTCGCCAACTCAATTCCCTTGGAGATGCCTCGGTAGATAATGAACCAGTTGATGAACCATATCGCCGCAACGCCTACCAGCACCACAAGATGAAATCCTTCGATATAAAACGGCCCCTTCGAAAGTCCAAGAAAAGTATGTTCAAAAAAGTTCTGTGTATTCGCACCCCACTTTAGCGTGAACGAATAAGCAAGATAGTTCGCACACCAGCCGAGGACGACGGTATAATAAAGGAGTATGCCGAAGGTAACGAACGTTACTATCCACCAGCCCAAAAGTTCCCATCGCCTGCGAATGCGAGCAAATGCAAGCGGTGCGCTGCCGCGAAGTGCGTGGCCAATACCTTGTTCCATTATCATCAAAGGTATGCCGACAGAAAATAGCGCAATAATATATGGAATTAGAAAGGCGCCGCCGCCGTTTCGGTAGGCAAGATAGGGAAATCGCCAGATATTGCCGAGCCCAATAGCCGAGCCTATCACCGCAAGGAGGAACCCTACTCTTGATTTCCACTGGTCCCGTTCAAGCATGGGCCATACCTCCTTTGCAGCACTGCAACAAGTTCAGATGCGATCAAAAGAATGTTGGCGACATAGTAGATCCAAAGGACAGAAACGACCAGAACGGCCAAGGAGCCGTAGATAAGATTATAGCGTTCGAACGAATGCGCAATGTACCACCTGAAAACGAAACGGGCGACAGAAACACCGACCGCAAAAACAACACCACCTACAAGCGCGAATTTGGCATGCACGTAATTATTTGGGATGATCTTTATCGCGGTAACGAAAGATGCCACCATCATCACGACAAAGAAGGCCTTGCTGGTGATGATATCGCCAAGCGGCACGTTTATATCGAATTGCGCGAGCGCCGATTGGAAGAAGCCTACGACCGTCGGCAGAAAGAAAACGAACGTGAAACCGAAGACCAGCAAAATAGAGATAAGCTTTGAATGGAAGAAATTGCGCCTTTTAACGCTCTGGAATATCCGGTCCAGGGCATGTTCGATGCTCGAGAAAAGAAGCGACGCGATGAAGAGCAAAAAGATGATGCCAGCGCCGCCTATCTGCGAACGGCCGGAAACAATGTGATTCAAATTCTCGGTAAGCTGTTCTTGCCCTCTTGGCAGAATATCGGTAACGGCAGAGAGTATCCCTTCAAATAGCTCGTGCGAAGAACCGAGCACGAAGCCGGTTACCGACATTGTTATCATGAGCAGCGGGATAAGCGACAAGATGGCGAAGAAAGAGATGTTCGCTGCCAGGCTGTAGCAGTCGTGTTCGCTATAAGACTTTGCAAGATCGCGAAAAATGCCCATAGATTATTTCTTTTTATACTTTATCCTGATCGGCACTCCGTTACCTATCACTTCCTGCAACCTGTTCACCAGGTATCTTTTATAACTTACCGGCACCGCCAGCGGATAGTTGCTAAATATTACGAACGTCGGCGGCTTTATCGCGACCTGCGTCGAATATTTAAGCTTTATGTTGTGCCCTTTGTAGCCGGGCAGATTATGCTGCGCCGCCACGGCTTCGATGTAACGGTTCAGGTCGCCCGTCGTTATCCGGTAATTAATGCCGGTTTCAAGTTTTCTTATTTGCGAAAATATTAGCTCAACGTTAAGGCCGGTCTTTGCCGATATGTACAAGAACGGGATATTGTGCAACGGAACCAGTTTTTCCCTATAGAAATTGATCAACTCTTCCGCCGGAGTTTTAAGATCGTCCCATTTATTGAAGATCACCGCAACGCCCTTGCCTCCGCTATAAGCGTGATCGAGCAAGGCGCTATCTTGATGTGTAAAACCTTCGTTTGCATCTATCAT
Source organism: uncultured delta proteobacterium (assembly GCA_903868375.1). Classification (GTDB taxonomy): domain Bacteria; phylum UBA10199; class UBA10199; family 1-14-0-20-49-13; genus CAIPVD01. The sequence continues at coordinate 86 of CAIPVD010000141.1, read as the reverse complement.
TAAAAGTACGATATCAGCGCGGCCTATGGCATCTACCGTTTTAATCGCCGAGAATTTGTCGAGCGTTAGAAGCGTCTTTCCCTTTT
>CAIPVD010000140.1 GCA_903868375.1 uncultured delta proteobacterium | reverse complement strand
GCCAACTATATTTTGCGGCAGCGCCGATATTTTTCCTATGATCCTATGCGCACCTTTTCGCCCTTCAAAGTTCCACGCAAGTGCGCTGTAATCGCCTTTGATCCTGAACTTTGATTCGAAGTTACCGGCTTTTATATACCCGATCCCAAACGGCCGCTTCATCAACAGTTCAGCGACCGCCGATCTATCTTCGGCAAACGAGCAGCAATTTGCCCACGCCCATCTGTCTGAATATTTCTTTCCCCAAACATGCCCCTGATGAAGATTCGTTCCCGTCACCGAAAATTTGACGCCATTCACCTCGAACCAACCGATGCACGGAACGCTTAAGTTCGGCGCCATCACTTTACTGGAAGGCCATGGTAGATCGTAAAGCGGCCACGGAAAATGATGATAAGGCTTATCGCTCGGCTGCCATGCTAGGTTCCACGCCAACGATGAACTGCCGCTACTTATCTTTCCGCTCGCCGAATTATTGCAAAGCGATGCGCCGCCAATGTTCAATTTAAAAGAACCGCGCCTAAATATCGTATCGTTCATCGAAACGGTATCTTTAAGCGCCAAGTTTCGCTCGGGCCTTTTCGCATCGAAGAATACAGCCCAGACAGATGCGGAAGGTTCGCCTACCATCGGAGATAAAAATGTATATCTGATCCACAACGCAACGCCGAAAGTTGGCTCGTTTAATTTCAGATAATATACCTCGTAGAACGGCTTTTCGCGTCCGTGCCATTTTACAAGATTATCTCTCTCGGATCTTTGCATGCTTTTTAGGACTTAAATCCTGCCTATCAGATCGTAATCGGCGACATCCACTATTTTTACGTTGACCATATCGCCCACGTTTATTTTTCTTTTCGGCTTCTGGCGTATGCACGTTATCCCATCTATATCCGGCGCCTGGCCTTCCGTCCTCCCACAAATGGTGTGCGAGTTGTCGATCAGCGTTTTCAGCGTGCTGCCTACCCACCTGCCAAGCAGCTTCTTCGTCACAGGCTTTTGAGCCTTCATTATAATATCGCGCCTATTCATCTTCACGCGATCGGAAATCTGGTTCGGCAGCCTTGCAGCCACGGTCCCCTCTTCCTTTGAATATGCAAAAACGCCCAAGTATTCAAAATGGCCTTGCCTAACGAACTCAAGCAGTTCGCCAAACGCCTTTTTCGTCTCTCCCGGGAAGCCCACGATGAGCGACGTCCGCATCGTAATGCCGGGTATTCGCGCACGGATCTTTGCAAGCAACGCACGCACGTCTGAACCCTTCTCTTTTCTTTTCATGAGGCTTAAAACGCTGTCGCTTATATGCTGGATCGGCACATCTAAATACTTGCATACCTTGGGAAGCGTTGCGATCGCCTCTATGAGTTCATCCGTTATGCTCGTCGGGTAAGCGTACATCACCCGTATCCAAAAATCGCCCTTAAGTTCCGAAAGCCTGTAGAGCAACTTAACAAGATTCGTCCCGTCCTTCAGGTCTACACCGTAAGAAGTGGTGTCTTGCCCTATAAGATTCAGTTCCTTCGCGCCGCTTGCTATAAGCTGTTCCGCTTCTTTTACCACGTCATCCACCGTGCGGCTCCGAAACTTTCCGCGAATCCTAGGAATAACGCAGAAGGAGCAGCCGTGGTAACAGCCCTCGGCGATCTTAATGTAGATCGCGTGCTTTGGAGTTGCTATCTTTCGAGGAGTAGATGCCGTGTGGATGTAGCGAGGCGTTCCGACGAAAAGATTCTTGCCGGAAAATTTTAATATCTCGGCGATCCTATAATATTCGCCCGCGCCGATAAAAAGATCAACCTCCGGCAAAAGCTTGGCAAGGCCGCTCTTGTACCGCTGCGGCAGGCATCCGGTTACGACCAGTTTTTTGCACTTGCCGGTGCTTTTATACTGCGCCATTTCGAGTATCGCATCGACCGATTCCTTCTTCGCATCTTCGATAAAGCCGCAGGTGTTGACTATCAGCACCTCCGCCTCCGAAGGGTCGGTAACGATACTGTAACCGGCATTTTCAAGAATGCCCAACATCACTTCGGAATCGACGAGGTTCTTAGGGCAACCGAGGCTGATTAATCCTACTGTTCTCATATGAGTGAATTTGTACTACGAATGGGTCATTTCATCAATTCTTCTTTGCATGCACCGGCAAATTTCTTAAGGTCGTCGTCGGAAAATGAAAGGGCGCCATCTACTATCTTGCCGACACCCGACGCCAGGGAATTATTCTCTCGGCTGCAAAGCTTGAACTTTTTCATCACCTTCAAAGCGCCAACCAAGGCTCTAATCGTCTTTGGATCGTCGCCTTTGTCTATCGACTTTCTCGAAAGCGCTATCTCTAAAGAAAGTCGGGCTATTTCTACCACGTTCTTCTGCTTCTCTTCGAGCGGCGTATCGTCTTCAAGCGTGCGGTTCTTTAGCGCCTCGATAAGTCCTTGCCTTGCATCTGTCAATGGCCCCGCCTCGTCGCTTGGGAACTCCGATATGGCCTTTCGGAAAAATTCTTCCGCTT
>CAIPVD010000139.1 GCA_903868375.1 uncultured delta proteobacterium | reverse complement strand
GCGATAATCACCGCAGCGGGCATCGGAAAAAGGATGGGAGCTGGCCAGCCAAAGCAATACTTAGAAATGGCGGGCAAACCAATTCTTTGCCATACGCTTGAAAAGTTCCAGCAGGCCTCATTAATAGATGAAATAATACTTGTGACAGACCCAGCATCCGTTACGCTCGTGCGCGAGAAGATACTTCAGAGCTGCCCTTCTCCAAAAGTTAAACAGGTGATAGCAGGCGGTGCAAAGAGGCAAGATTCCGTTGCAGCGGGGCTTAACGCACTTCCAAAGGATTGCGAAATTGTCTGCGTTCATGATGGCGTTCGCCCTTTTATCACGCCGGAACTTATCGACAAGAGCGTGAAGGAAGCAAAAGAACATGGCTCATGCATCGTGGCAATTCCAGTTAAGGACACGATCAAACGTGTAGATGGCGAAGGCCGTATCGCAGAAACGGTCGAACGCGCAGGCCTTTGGCGGGCGCAAACGCCGCAGACGTTCAGATATGAAATATTAAAGAACGCGATGGACGACGCGATGAAGCACGGCTTCTATGGAACCGACGAATCGATGCTTGTAGAGAGGCTGGATGGAGATGTCTTCATACTGGCTGGCGACGAGCGGAACATTAAAATAACGACACCAGACGATCTAAAGATTGCAGAGGCACTATGCGAATAGGAATAGGCTACGACGTACATAAGCTCGGCAACGGCAGCAGCGTTACGCTTGGCGGCGTTGTAATTCCGCATCAGCAAAGTTTAATAGGCCATTCGGATGCCGACGTTATAATCCACGCGATAATGGATGCCTTGCTTGGAGCTGCGGCACTTGGCGATATCGGCCAGCATTTCCCCAACACGAACCCAAGATATAAAGGCATTTCAAGTATTGAACTTTTAAAACATGTAGTTCAATTAATAGCGAAGAACAACTTCAAGATATCCAATATCGATGCAATGGCTATTGCCGAAGCCCCAAAGCTTGCGCCGCACATAGAGCAGATGCGCGAGGTAATAGCCCTCGCCTGCCAGATTGACAAAAGCTGCGTTAGCATTAAGGCGACCACGAACGAAGGAATAGGTTTCATCGGACGTGGCGAAGGGATCGCCGCTCAAGCAGTTGCACTTCTCATGTCGTAGAATATTATTGACTGCCACCATCATATTTAGTACCTGGGTTTATTGAAAATAAAAATATAGAGGTGATTTTATGACAATCGATAAAACAGTATTTTTTCATGTAGATCCCGCGGTCAACCCTGAATTTGTGGATTTCGATTACGACCATGACAAAGATATTACAACTGCCGACCTACGAACATGGGCACATCGTCGCGAATACCCGGATGAATACGTTGAAAAATTTCCAGCCGTCATGTTCAAATTGTTCGAGATCGACACATTAAGCCACAAACTAAAGATACAGTACGCGGCGTTCTTCAAAGATAGAAACTGCTCGGCAAGCGTGTGGAATAAAGGGCTTGGCGATGAAGACTGGGTAAACAAACAATTCGTAGAAGATTCGAAACCGATCAGATATAGATTGTTTTCCACAGTTGCCGAAATGGACGCTTTAGGCAAGACCGCGTCACAATTTAACACGTTCGTTGGTTCAGTTCTTGTTTTTTTGGGTGCCGATCAAAAAGAGATCTCTGATATCGAAGGGGAGATAAGAAAAGCCGTCTTTAACGAAGAAAAACAACTTTTCCGAGTTGAAGAAGCGGCGCTGGCCACATTGCATTTAACTGCAGATGGGCCTGCCACCAGTGGTATTGGTGTATACACAGAAAATGTCGTAAAAATTATTAAGGCATCGAAAGCGAATGGTACAGATAAAATTGTCAATGAAGCATTGTCTCGCTCACCAGATAAAAGTGATAGGGCAATGGCTGCAGAAAACGCGGAACAGGAACAAAATTTGGCCGAGCATAATTATGATGAACGTGTCATTTATGGCCTTGCGGAAAATGGACCTGCCGCTAAAGCTGGTGTGAAAATCGGGGACAGGATCACCTCTGTAAATGGTAAGAGCGCTGAAAAGATGGCTGGTTTCGATATAGCGAACGAGCTCATAGGCCCCTGTCACTCAACTGTTCCTCTGACAGTTGACAGGAACGGTACAGCTCTTAAATTCAAGATCGAACGGGCCGATCTGGGAGCTCCAGCTGCCTGGTTCAAACACTTTTCATCATTGCTTCCAACCGCATATCCGAGCGAAGTGTTCGCAAAATAATATATCTCAAACCATTCTTGACAGGAAGCCGCTATACCTTTAATCATAGCGCCAATGAAGATCTACAATACACTTTCCAAACGAGTTGAAGAGTTCGTGCCTCTTAAGCCTGGCAAGGTCGGCATGTACGTTTGCGGCATCACCGCCTACGATTCGTGCCACATGGGCCATGCAAGAGCTGCTGTTGCGTTCGACATGGCGGTAAGATACTTACGCTTCAAAGGATTCGAAGTGAAGTTCGCGAAGAACTTTACCGATATCGACGACAAAATAATCAACCGTGCCACCAAAGAGAACCGCAACTGGAAGGAACTGGCGGAATATTACATCAACGAATATTCGGAAGATATGGCGGGCCTTGGCAATATAAAGCCGGACATCGAGCCCCGCGCCACCGATCATATTCCGGAAATGATAGCTACGATCCAAAAGCTCTTTGATCGTGGGCTGGCGTATCAAACGAAGAGCGGCGTTTATTTCTCGGTTAGAAAATTCGAAGGCTACGGCAAACTATCGGGCAAGAACATCGAAGACCTAGAATCCGGCGCACGTATCAGCGTCGATGAAGAAAAACAGGACCCTCTCGACTTTGCGCTTTGGAAAGCGGCAAAGCCTGGCGAACCGGAGTGGGACTCGCCTTGGGGAAAAGGGCGACCTGGCTGGCACATCGAATGCTCGGCGATGAGCTCGAAATATTTGGGCCAGCCGTTCGATATTCACGGCGGCGGCGCAGATCTGATATTCCCACACCACGAAAATGAAATAGCGCAGGCCGAAGGCGCGTGCGGTTGCCAGTTCGTGAAATACTGGCTCCACAACGGTTTCATAAACATAAACGCCGAGAAGATGAGCAAGAGCATCGGCAATATTCTAACTATCAGAGAAATTCGCAAACGCCACGACTTCGAGGCGGTAAGATATTTCCTTCTCTCGAGCAATTACCGGTCGCCGATTGATTACACAGACACGGCGATAGCCGAAGCGGCGCTGGGCGTTGACAGGTTCTATGAAATGCTGGCGCGTTTGCCTTCCGCTGGAACCAGCAACCAGGAACCCAGCAACCTTGGCAAGATAGAGAAAGAGTTATCGGAATCTTTGAAAACCGCCAAAGATCGCATCATCGCGTTCATGGACGACGACCTGAACTCCTCCGGCGCGTTTGGTGTTATCTTTGAGCTTGTAAGGCAGACGAATAAATATCTGGACGGAAAAACAAGCGATGAATTCACGAAATGGCTGTCATCCAAATGGAACGAACTGCGCTCTGCATTCACATCAATATTTGGCGTCTTCGGAAGTTCTGCACAGGAATATCATGCGCGCAGAAAGTCTATCGCCACAACTTCAAAAGGCGTTGATTCCGCGCTTGTAGAGAAACTGATCGCCGAACGGAAAGATGCTCGCAAGTCGAAGGACTTCGCCAAGGCAGATGCCGTCAAAAAACAACTTGCCGATCTAGGCGTTGAACTCCGCGATAAACCCGACGGTACTACGGAATGGAAGATGAAGTAGCCTTTTTTCCACTTTATTCTACCTTTTTTCTGATTTTGACCACACATTGAGAGTTTAAATTTTAAGCATCGGCCATTTTGTG
>CAIPVD010000138.1 GCA_903868375.1 uncultured delta proteobacterium | reverse complement strand
TCGCGACGTATTCACCAGAAGAAACTACTATCGCGGTTAAGTTCAATGTAAGATAAAGCAGAAAGGACAAATATATGGCAGGAGAAATATCGGCAATAACAGCACCGGAAATACCGATGGAAGCACCGCCAGAAGAACCGCCGGCACTTACGACTCAAGATTGGCAAGCTATAGCTGGAGCGGTCGCTGCAGCAGCGGGGCTTGCGGGAAAAATTCCGACCGACGAAATGAAGGCTAACACGGCAGATGAGAATTTCAGTGCCAGAAAATCTAACGATGCCCAAGGCGACATGGCCAGAATGGCAACATCAATGGCAAGCCGAGGCATAGCAGACATGGGGATAAACACAGACGCAATAGCTACAGCCCGCGATTCGTACCCGAATTACGGAACAACCATAAAGGCATAAAAAATATGACACAACCAATAACAATAACTAATATAGAAGCCATGCCGCCATCGGAAGATATAGCCAACCTGTTAACCGGCCTGCTCGATGACATACTTCCGGACAAAACATCGAACAAAGACATCGATGCCGCGCTGCAAAACCTTGGCAAAAAGGCGAAAGGTAGCCGTTCAACTTCACCATCCGCAGCAGGGAGCGGCGATGTAAAAGGCGCGATCGCGAACATGCAAGCGAAGATCGACAGCAACGCCGCCGCAAACACGCCATCCAAAGAATATCCAAACGGAACGCCGGAAAAACTTTTTGGCACCGTGTAAATTTCGCCAAATCCAATTTCATGTGTTTCTTGATTTGTCGATTACGACGACGGCAACGATGAAGATGCCGATCAGTTCAGCTTGTACAACATCTTGTATATTTGTAGCAGATTGTCCTGATAAAAGCTGAATTGGGCCTGATCGATCAGATGATATGCAAGGGCGATATCCATTATAGACGACACTTCCGAAGCCGAACCCATTGCAATATTAAAGAATCTCTTTCTTTCAAGTGCAGATGTCCTTGCGTTACCCTCTGAAATATTGAGAACTATGCTTGAAAGAGCCCGTTTCAGCTGGTCGGTTAGATAATAATATCCTCTCGGCCATCTTGAGATCAGATTCGGCTCTACCGAGAGGAGAAGGTTATTTGATCGACCAACTGAAACGGGCTCTCGCAAGTGCAATACTGAACTTAAGCGAGGGGAACAGTAGATATTCGCAAAGAGAGAGGAACAGGTTCTTCGATATTTCTTTAGGCTCAATCGCCGAAAGTTCATCTGCAATAGATATTATCTACGCTTACGGTTATATCTCCACAGCACATGTTCAAACAATACATGAAAAGTTGGAGAAGGCATATGCGATGGTAAGAAATCTAAAAAAATAAATATCTCATCTACCATCTCAATCGCCTTCTCTTCTAATTTCTGATTCTACCTCTCTAATATCGTCTACAAACATCAAAACCATTCGAAAAATTGAATTTATTTCGTCAAATCCAATCAAATTGACAGATTCCATGCCATCTGGTAAGCGCCTACCACTATGTTAAAACTCATTAATTCGATTCGGGAAGATTTTAGGTCCATCTACGACCGCGACCCTGCGGCAAGAAATTGGCTCGAGATTGTATTATGCTACAGCGGCGTGCAAGCCGTTACAATGCACCGCGTGAACCACATCTTATGGAAGGCCGGGCTTAAAACGCTCGCTCGTTTCATGTCCACGCTGGTTAGATGGTTCACCGGCATCGAAATTCATCCCGGCGCAAATATCGGCAGGCGCTTTTTTATCGACCACGGTATGGGAATAGTCATCGGAGAAACAACCGATATCGGCGACGATGTTATGCTATATCAGGGCGTTGTTCTCGGCGGAACAAGCTGGAACAAGGGAAAGCGCCACCCTACCCTTGAAAATAACGTGGTTGTGGGCGCACATGCAGTTGTGCTTGGGCCAATAACCATCGGCCATCATTCGAAGATTGGCGCCGGTTCCGTTGTAACGCACGAAGCGCCTCCGCATTCGAGCATAGTAGGAATTCCCGGAAAGGTGCTGCACCGCCACGACGAGAACGTACCGCACGCAGAACTAGAACACGGAACTATGCCCGATCCTTACGGCGACGCTATTCACAGCTTGAATGACCGGATCAAATTGCTTGAAAATAAGGTCGAGGAATTAAAGAAGTGAAGATCGTGATCGCCATGAGCGGCGGCGTAGATTCATCTGCCGCTGCCCTAATACTCAAAAACGAAGGCCACGAAATTATCGGCGTAACGATGAAGCTGTGGGACTGTTTTAAAAATCCCTCACGCCAAACCTGCTGCTCTGCAGCAGACGCCATGGATGCAAGGCGCGTCTGTGAGCAATTAGCAATCCCACATCACGTTATAGACATGCGCAACGCGTTTAGAAGTGAGGTCGTCGAATATTTTGCGGCCGAATATTCGAAGGGGCGAACGCCAAATCCGTGCATAAAATGTAACGAAGCGCTGAAGTTCAATTTACTGCGTAAGGAATGCTCCGCGCTTTTCGGAACGGACATCCTGGCAACCGGCCACTACGCAAGGATTACCGGCGGCAAGCTTTTCGAAGGCATCGATAAGAACAAAGATCAATCGTATTTTCTCTTCGGGCTGAAAAAAGAGGATCTTGCACGAACGATATTTCCGCTCGGCGAATTAACAAAGAGCGAGGTTCGAAAAATTGCAAGCAACGCCGGGCTTAAAACGGCGGCAAAACACGAAAGCCAGGAGATATGTTTTATTCCCGATAACGATTACGCAGGATTTTTGGCTGACTATTTTCCCGAACTCTTAAAGAAGCCCGGAAATTTTGTCGATACGGAAGGAAATGTCTTGGGCCGCCACGAAGGGATCCACGCATATACGATAGGCCAGCGGCGCGGGATCGGTTTCGGTTTGGGGAAGAGACAATATGTCGTGCGGATCGACGCAGTGAAGAACGAAGTGGTGCTAGGCAACAACTCCGACCTTTTCAGGCGCGAACTCATCGCCGAAGATGTGAATTGGATCCATGAACCATTTTGCACCTCGGAGGTGACACCTCCGAGGTGCATGTCGGTTAACGCAAAGGTAAAAATTAGATACCGAAGCTCTGGAGCGCCGGCGAAGATAACAGCGCTGGATAACAATTCGGTTCGGATAGAATTTGAAGCTCCGCAGCGAGCAATAACTCCCGGGCAGGCGGCGGTATTTTATAACGGAGACGAACTCATCGGTGGCGGCTGGATCGCTGCATGACTTTTGGGGTGGCTCCCCATAATGCGTCACGCCAGGCTTGGGTTTGCGGAGCGTCTAATAAATAAATGAAACGGGTTTATATAGCAACACTTGGCTGCAAGGCGAATCAGGCGGATTCGGAGGTGATAGCCGCAACCTTTGCAGCGGAAGGGCATGAGATCGTGGAAGACGCCGGCGCCGCGGATATCTGCGTGATCAACACATGCACCGTCACCGCCAAGGCGGATACACAATGCCGCAACATCATCCGCCGCCTAAAGCGTGCGAATCCCGCTGCTAAAATATATGTGACCGGCTGCTATGCGAACGTTGCAGAAGATGAATTGAAGCAGATGCCGGAGGTGGATGAGGTAATGAATAGGGTCATTGCGAGCAACGCGAAGCAATCTCCCATGGATCGCCACGCCCCTTCGGGGCTCGCGATGACAAAATCTCGGCCGCAATTAAAGATCCAAGACGGCTGCAATAATTTTTGCACATATTGCATCGTCCCATTCGCCAGGGGCAAAAGTCGGAGTGTCGGAACGGAAGATGCCTTGAACGCGATCGGAAAGCTGGCAAGCGCCGGATATCACGAGATAGTGTTAACCGGCATTCATCTTGGCATGTATGGGCAAGATCTAAAGCCTGGTTCTAACCTGCTGGAGCTGCTAAAGAACGTTCCAAAGTTCCTGGGTTCCTGTGTTCCAGGATTTCGCATTCGTTTAAGCTCCATCGAACCGGATGAATGGTCGCCGGAACTCGTTCATTTTATCGCAACGTCGAACTTCATCTGCCCGCACTTTCACATCCCGCTGCAAAGCGGCGACGACGAAATATTGAAGCTAATGGGTAGAAAATATTCAACTGAAGAATATCGTTCGCTTGTAGGAACTCTGCGAACTCTTATCCCAAACTGTTCGATAGGCGCAGACGTGATCGTCGGCTTTCCCGGCGAAACGTTAGCGCATTTTGAACGAACGAAGGCATTTATCGAATCGCTGCCGCTAAATTACCTGCATGTCTTCCCATATTCCAAAAGAAAACTGACCGCCGCTTCAAAGTTCAAAGAAACATCGACGGTCGCCGAGAAGCAAAGGCGCGTGAAAGAGCTGATGAAGATATCGAAGCAAAGACGCATTGCGTTTTTCGCCT
>CAIPVD010000137.1 GCA_903868375.1 uncultured delta proteobacterium | reverse complement strand
AGAAATGCTTTCAGACTGCATTAGAGAAGCTGTAACTCGTGCTGGCACAGACATGGATGAAATAGGAGAGATATGTTTCAATTCCACTCTGCCGATGACATATTATCCACTCGGACTCTCAATTATCAGTGAACTTTTGGACAAAATTGGTTTGCGTGCTCCATATGTCCATTTAAATGGACATCAATGTTCGGGTATCGTAGCTAGTCTTGAACATGCATATCGCCGGTTCTATTCAGATGAACAATTGCAATGCATGCTCATTATTACGGCAGATGTTGTTGATTTTACCTCTATGCGAATTCTGGGTAACGGTGTTGTTCAGGGTGATGCTGCATCTGCTCTTATCATTTCACGTAAGCCCTTTGGTCTAAGATATATCCACTCGATAATAGCTACCGATCCTTCTCTTCATGAAATGAGTGGGGTGGATACAGGCTCGAGCTGGCAGTATTTCTTTGTTATTAGGTCTCTCGTGGCAAAACTCCTTGAGGCCGCTCATCTTACGATAAATGATATTAGTTATATCATTCCGCATTTAAGCCAACCGTTAGCATGGAAAAAAATAACCAAAATGATAAATTTTGAGGGAAAGGTTCTTTTATCAGATGAAATGATGACCCTCGGGCATTTGTTCGGGTCTGATCTAGCTCTTGGAATAGGACATGTTCTAAGTTTAATGCAATCGCAAGATAGAGAATATGTCCTTGGATTGACTTATGGCATGGGCGCAAGCTGGGGAGGCGTTCTTTTAGAAAGGATAGGAGGATAAGCGTATGATATTCTCGATATATGGATATGCTGATAACGGCAGGGCGCTGTTCCAATATTGCAAATCTCGCAATGTTCGAAATTGCTATTATTACGATTTTGATGCGGTCAGATCTCGCACCGAAGAGATAGCATCGGTGTTATCTCCATCATTTAAAGTTCTTTTTTCACTAAAATCGAATTCTAATCCGCAGCTAGCAGAATATATCGCCCGTGAAACCCCCTTTGGTGCCGATGTTTCTTCGGCCTCTGAACTTGATTTGGCTTGCTCTAGCGGATTCAATCCTTCCGATGTTTTTTTTGTTGGTCCTGGAAAAAGTTTGGAAGAGCTGCTTCTTGCGGTCGAAAAGGGGGTGGGTGGTGTCATTGTTGAATCCTTAACGGAACTTAAGATCCTGGATTGGCTTGGAAAAGAACAAAATAAGAAGATCGAAGTGTTGTTGAGGGTCAATCCATCGTATGAGATACGAGGTGTTAGAATGGCAATGGGTGGAGTTACCCAATTTGGAATGGATGAAGAAACAGTGATGAAAACTTTTTTGGATGGAGCAAAGAACTATCCGAATATAGAATTTGCGGGAGTACATATATATGTTGGGACCAGGATACTCAAAGCAGAAGATGCGGTTTGGAACATTGCACAGGTCCTGAATTTTGTTAAAATGCTGGATGAAAAGGGTATCAAATGTAAAAAAGCGGATGTTGGTGGCGGGCTTGGGATTCCTTATTATGATGATGAAAGCCCTTTGGATATATCTCTCTTTAAAGAACTTCTACACGAATATTTGGCATCTTATCCAGAATCGATCAAGCGGAGTTGTATGTTCTATCTTGAAGCAGGAAGGTATATCGTTGGTCCTGTTGGCTGTTTTATAGCAAGAGTCGATTCTGTAATCCAAATAGAGAATTGCCAGGAAATTGAGGTTGAGGCAACTCCAGCGCTTCATGCATTGTCTGAAGGTAGTATTTTGACGCGAAATAAATTCTTTGTAGGAAGCACCTTGTGTGAGGATGGGTGGAAACAGGGTGAGAAATCTACGGATATTTTTTATAAGTTGAACGGGCGACGATTGAGATGGCCTTCACGTGTGAAATGTGCGGCTTTAAAGAAAGGCGAGTATATTGTTTTTCTGAATTCTGGTGCTTACGGCCCAGCGACCAGTCCTGTCTGGAAGAACCTAGAAGGGTATCCATTGGAATTAGCTGGTTCAAAGGGATTGATATCTGAAATCAGAGCTCAAATGACATGGAAAGATCTTGCGAACGAACAGCTTTTCTTTGCCATCAGTCAATGACTATCTACATTTATAACATAGCTTATTTGAAATGTGGTGAGCTGCTAGCTTCTGCCAAAAGAGAAGACTATTTGAAAGGAAATCTTGAAGATAAGTTCGATTCTCTTCAATATCTTCATCATCGCTCACATCATTGTGATAAACAATTAATTAATTATCAACCTTTTGTAGAGATATCGGGCTCATTTTGCAGAGCCATCAATGCCAGTCAATCTGAACTTGCATGGGAGCTGATTAAAGGTCTTTCAGTAAAAAATCAAAACATGTTTATATATTGCCATAACACTTTCTCTGAAGATATCAACAGATGCCAGGCCTCATGGTTACAACACAAGCTGGGTGTTAAACCTAAATATACGTTTACCATTCCTTATCAAGGTTTCTTGAACCTTCCCCTGGCACTCAGAGAGGCTGCAGAATATTGTTCGGTTCACAATAATGAAAAGGTGTCGGGTATTATCGTTAGCGCTGAAAAGTTGTTGGCGCCGTATCGCCGCGATATGCATCCTTTTGGGTGGATCTCAGATGCGTCGGCAGCTATGCAATTTAGCACGGAGTTACCTGAAGTTGGCTATGCGTACGAGTTTGAAAAAATAGATATTAATTGGCCTCTCGAGCATAAAGAGGATAGTCTGAAAACGCTTTTAAGCTCTGTTGAAACGTTACTTTCCGAAAATAATTTCAAAGGAGATATAATATATCCTTCTTTCTATAAAAAAATATTAGAAGGCCTATGTGAAATTGCTTCCGGATGTTCTTGGATGAATGGAGATCATGGTATGTCGTTTGGCTTGGATTCTTTGGCTAGGTTAAGCGATTCTGAAACATTTACAGGCAATGTTGCGATTATATTCCCAGAAACGGCGGGACGAGTTGCGGGGCTATTCCTAAAGCGGGTTCAATGATAATATGTGGAAAACAAATTACGAGTTTATCAGAAGGGTGATACATTGCGTGAAGGGTATGTTTTTTAATTATGCTTTTGCGCTGGTTACTGTTCTTGTTTTTAGCCAATTGTCCGAGAATACTCTTTCGATTTATGGTGTACTTCTTCCGTACATGCTTGTCGGCATAGCTTTGGCTGAAGGTATGGAAATGGCCATATTTAGTGCTGCCAGCCGCAACCCAGGACTCCCTATTGCAAGATATGTTTTTTTGCAGTGGTGTCTTGCGGCTTTATTCTGCATTTTTTGTGTGATGCTCCCAAGGCCCACTCTCCTAAATGACTATGACTGGAACTATATAGGTCTTCCTCTTGTATTGAGCTACGCAATTTATATCGCATCTTCGGTATTTATTGGTCTGTTGCGTTCCCGTTTTGCAACACGAGTGATATATCTTATCCATTTGAGTTCATTATGTTTGCTTATCTTCGCAGCTGTCTACGAAGCTGTTCAAGGTGTGTTGATTCCATCCAGATGGGCGGTGACAGTTCTTTGCATCGCGATGTTAGAATGGTTGATGTTGCTTGTTGCCACATTGTGCAAAAAGTGGAATTGGATAGGGGCGGAAAGTCGCAGTAACGAGCTTACTACGTATATATGGTATTCCGCTCCTTTGGTAGGAGCTTGGTTCGTTATAGCCTTTGATAGATATTGGCTTAATCATATTCTCTCTCATTGGGGTATGGCATATATAGGTGTGCTTGCCGGTTGGTTCCAATTGAAGCCTATTCTGCTATTTCCAGCGATCGCGATAGGACAGATGCTTGTTCGTTATGTAAACCAGGATGTATCAAAAAAAGCTTCAGAACATTTTAAAATACTTGCGCCATCTATCGTTTTATTCTCGATCCTTTATTTATTGATAGGCGTTTACTTTATGATGCACGTTGACGGTATTCTCTATTCTTTCGCTCCTCAACTTAAGAATGCCATCAAAGAGATACACTGGGTTGTTTTTATTGATGCTATAACAATACCGATGTTCGCAATTATCCTCGTCAGTCGGCTTTTTCTGGAATCGGAACAAAAAGGTTGGGCTATTTGTCTTCTATTACTGCTTTCGATAATCATATCTAGAGGGTTTATTACGCTCACCTGCGGCTACGACAAATCGTTTCCGATCCTGGCTATTTCCTTTGCTGTTCAAGCCGCTTGTTTTTTAAGTATTCCGTTCTATTTTTATAAAAGCCATTTTGGAAAGCGCCTTCAGGTGGCATTATGAGAGAATATCTTACAAAAGTTGAAATGCACATCTCGCCAGTGAAACTTGCTTGTCCGGAGGCGCAATATCGCAAATACTTTAGTTCAACGGAATGGAAACATATTCAGCTTTTGCAAGATGATAAAATGCGCAGAGAAAGATTGTATGGCAGAATTTGGTTCAAGAATTATCTATTAAGTCACGGTTTGTGCATACCTCCTAGCAAGGTTGTTCTGGACGAACGGTTAGGTTCCAAACAATGCCAAGATAATTATTTGCTTTCTTTGGCGCATGCAGGAGGGTGGTGTTTTTGTGTCGTTGCACATAAAGGGGCCTCCTCAGCGGATGTAAATGGTGTCGGGTGCGATATCGAGGAAACATCAAGGCTTGGACAAGAAATTAGGTGGATAAAGAACTGTGCTGATAATATCTCCAAGGAAGATTATCATAAATTATGGGTGATCAAGGAGGCCTGTTATAAAGCTATTCCAAATAATGTCGAGCTTAAGTTGAGCGATATAGTGGTAAATAGTGTCAAAAGCACGGCAACATACAAACAGTGTGAGCTGAAATATGAACTCTTTCCTTTTGGGCAGTTCATATGTGCCTTTGCTCTTTGCCGACAGTTACAAAGTAGCATAGGATTATAATATTTGTATTGTACCATTCGTGCATTTTTGTGCGTATAGATTTGGTAGTTTTATGTTTTCTTATATCGCTTTATTTTGCCTTATACCAAATAGTCAAACAATAGGCTTAGGGGCAACGGTAGGAGGCTTGTTAAAGAGCTTTTCCAAGGAGAATCCAGGACATAATTTCTCTAATTGTTCAATTTTCGATCTGAGCAATGCCAGCAACTGATCCTCTGGAAGCTCCTCATATTTGTGAGAAATGGAAACTGTGTTCTGAACTCCTTGACCAGCTTGGCCCATAACAAATTGAGACGCTGCAAGACTTATCCTTTCATCTTCAGCCTCATGTGCCAGCTCAATCAACTTATGCTGTAATGCTGGTAATGCAGCCGTTCTCATGCCTGGCAAATCTCCTTCATGCATCTTTTTGATGACATTTTTCATCCAATCCGGAAGGATCTCATGATTTTCTTCATTCTCATCACACTTGATTACATCTTCATACTTTCCCATAATTGCCTCCATGGTTAACAAGCTTCAAAATCCTTTTGCACCGAGTAAGTTCCTGACGTTCGCTACGAACCATTAATTTTTTAAAAAGCTCTGGGAGTGGCACCTGGACTATATGAGCGCCTATGACCTCTTTGATCAAAAACTGTTTTGTAATTGGCTTGCGGTAATAGTTGCTCAAACGATATGCAATTTTATCAAGTTTGCGAATCCATGCCTTGTTAAGGCGCAGAGTAATAGCCTTCGTTTCCTTAGTCTGATTCAATGCTATGATTGGATCATCTACGAAGTCGGGGCTTTCTTCGGATGTAAGAGGTGGTAGTTTTAAATCGTCTTCATTCATAAATATACCTCCAATAATTGTTGGTGCTGCGTTTGCTGTCGTTTATGCGTGATGTCATGATGTTACAATAAACCAGCAATGCAGTTGGATTCAAAGAACCGATCAAATATATGTTTGAACTATCACGCATATTCGTGACCATTTGATTCAATAATTTTCAACGAATAATTTTTTAACATTTTTTTAACATCCTTAACAGAAAAGGGCGGAAAGTTACGGAAAAATACCGAGGTCGAAAAAATGGTTATCTCTTTGAAATTGTGTGAATTTTGTTGATTTTGTTGACGTTTAGAAAAACTAGCTATTGGCATTTCGAGTCTGCCGCAATCGACCACTCTGCCACCTCTCCTAACTGCTATAGCGACAACCAATCACATGTTGTTAAGATTTGCAAGACTTGGATATGAAGGGTTTCAATGATTCGGCCGCTTTGGCATCGATTACGCCGGCTTGTTTTAGCCCCACCCATTTGGCGGCTAATTCATCCCAACCGTAAAAGCCCTTGGCATCACGCATGGCCAGCTCTATGGCGTCGCTTCTTATGCCCGCCTCAAGCATATTCTTGATCGCTGCAAAGTATTTGACACCGTAAACGGTCGATGAGGCAAGCGAAAGGGCCGTAAGCCTTGCCCCTATCGCAACGTCGGTAAGCCCTTCTTTTCTCATCAGCTCGAAGACGGCCGGAAGGTTGTTAAAGTCACTATGACTAGATCGCGGTTGATGGCCAGTGCTTATCATCTTTTTAAAGTACGGGAAATAAGCCCCTTCGCTGATGCCCATCTTTTCAAGTGCTATGGCTGCCTCGCTTGAACTGTAATATTCCGGCGACAATGTCTCTCGCGGATAGAACTGGATGAACCGTTTTATCTTTTCTGAACTCCAACCAGCCGCGGCAAGTTTTCCTGCCGTCTCCAGCGGACCGGGTTCGTACCCGCGCGATGGATGGTCCATGCAGAAACGGATAAGATCTATGGCTTCCTGCGGGTTGTTGAATCTTGCCAGCCCTTCCGCTTCGAAATTTTCGAATAAGCTAAGCTCACTTGCCGCAGAAACAAAGTCGGGGCGGCTTAAGGCTGCTTTAAGAAATGTGAACTTTGCGTCCGGATTCATCATCTTCGAGTTATTAAGATGATTTGCGGCATCGCCAATCCGATTTGATATTTCATCATTAGAGATGCAGAACCTCCTGGCAAGCATGTAAAGTTCGCCGATCTTCGCGTTGGGGATTTCCGCTGCCTTAAGCTGTGGCAGGGCATGCCCGATGAAATTCGATGCATACTGGTCTACAAGAAGTTGCGGGATGTTTAAAATGATATCGCGCTTGTCGGCATCGCTGATGCGAGGAGCAAGATAACCCATGATTTTCATTACTTCACCGGTGTGGATGGCTATAAAGCTTGTCGGTTGGTGCTCGCGTTTGAAAAGGTTGTCCATCGCCTGCATCGCTTCAGCTGGGGAGAAATGAAGCCCTTCGGGGTCTCTCAAATGCTCCCAGAGATTACTCAATCCGCTTAGTGAATTGACGCTCTGGTAATAGTAAACGTCGAGGGCATTATACAGTGACGTTAGCCATTGCGCCGAAGCTCCGTCTCCCCTCATTTTGTTCCATACCTCAAGTCCCTCTTGAATACTAAAGTCCAATTGTTCTGCGGAGCAATCGAACCTTGCAATGAACGTCTGAATATCATTCACGGCCTGCGAAAATGTTTCGCCGTCGCCCATGAAATATCTAACCGACGTTTCAAACTGGTCCTTGTAGTAATGTTTGGCCAAGTCCTTAAAGACATGCGAGGCGTTCCGTTCGGCGTCTATGTCGCGGTCTGAAAAGATCCTGGATTTGGAGAGGTAATTTACCGCCGTCATAAGCTCGAACGTTTCAAGACATCCAGACCTTGCGCCGTTCCTTCGATCGTCGAACGCATCGACCATGGTTTGATCTACCTCGTTCGCGTCAAGGCAATGATCTACATCCACAATGTAGTGCTCGGCCATGAACTGCGAAAGATCGTGGTAACTTCTAATGTCTGCGAGTTGGATTGACATAGTAAACTCCTTTGTTTGTATAGATGTCCTATAATACTTTGGGGGCGGTGGTCAATTGATTTATGAAATTTCCAGCCGAAGCCAGTTCTTTTTCAGATATCTTCTTGTGATGAAAATAGTTTGGACGATTATCGACACGTTCATGCTGATCCACACGGCATGTGCGCCCCAGCCTAAAACGATACCTGTGATGTAGCAAAGAGGTATGCGCACCAGCCAAATGCTTAACGCCACGATCTTCATAACTCCGTACGTGTCGCCGGCTCCGTTCAGGCAGCCCATCAGTATTATTCCCCACGCAAGTATCGGCTCGACCGACATGCATATATAAATGTAGTTGGCACTTTCTCGAATTACGATATCGTTATTCGATAATATCGGCACGATAAGCTTTGCGTTGATGACTATGAATACGGTGAGCACGCTGACTATAGCAACGCCAAGTCCCGCGGAAACAAGACCGTTACTTACCGCTTCATTTTCCTTCTTTTCGCCAAGCAGGTTGCCGACGACAACGGCCGCCGCCATGTTGAAAGCGAACGCCGGCAAGAAAAGGGCCGATTCTATTCGCATCCCGTTCGTGAAAGCCGCAAGGAACTCGATGTTATTTTGCGGAAGCTTTCCCAGTATCATGAAAAGCGCCAGCGCGCCAAGCTGCCAAAGCACCTGCAAAACGCCCGATGGCCAGCCGATCTTTAACTGCTTTTTTATTACGTCGAGCGCCGGCCTGGTTCGTAAAGATATAGGCGCTAGCACGTAAAAAAGGTTGATCATGGCGCCAATGCCAAGCGCAGATACTGCAGCGAACGCAATGCCGTTAAAGCCTACGTTCGTATTCAGAACGAGTATGAAGCATAGCGAAATATCGGCAATGGTCACAAAAGTCATTGTTAGAAGCGAAAGCTTGATCCGTTTACTGGAGCGAAGGATGCCGTTTGTGATGATAAGGATGTAATCGAACCCGAATCCCAAGGCAAAGTACTTAAGTAATACGGCGCCTCTGGCCTTAAGCTCTTCCGGAATACTCATTAAAGAGATTATCTGCGCTGAAAATATAAAACCGACTGCAGCAAAGAATATGCCGAATGCAACCGCTGCCAATACCGATGTGATGACCGCTTTTTCATATCCTTCTTTATCTCCAGAGGTGAATGCCTTCGATATTATCGCGACGGCTCCAATAGATAGCGCGTTCGCCACGACGATAAAAGCGAAATATAATTGAATGACAATCCCGTAGGTGGCTTGGGCTTCTTTGCCGATGCGTCCCGCGCAATAGACCTCGACTATGCTCATCAAAAATTCGAAGAGCATGATGACGGTCATGGGCCAGCTTACAGCCCAGCTATTAGATAGGAACGATTTTAATTTAAGACGATCAATTTTGGGCATCTATTTTATCGCCCACCACGTGGGTATTTCTTGAAACCGGGATCGCCGGAATGCTTTTTTCCATCGAAAGGTCGGGGTCGTGGCAGGCTCGGCAACGCGCTTCGTATTGCTCGCCGCTTCCAACGACGATCTGCTCCTTCGAACGGGAAAGGCGCTGCGTTTTTGTAGCGGCACCTCCGCACGTCATGCAAACGGCCTTTAATTTAAGTGCCGATTCCGCGATAGCTAAAAGCTCGGGCATCTTGCCGAACGGCTTGCCCATGAAATCCTGGTCGAGCCCCGCGACTATTACGCGAATGCCTCTGTTTGCGAGTTTTTCGCAGACGCCGACAATACCTTCATCGAAGAACTGCGCCTCGTCAACGCCGACTATCCTGGTGTTATCCTTAACGAGCGTAAGTATCTCTGTGGAATCTTTCACCGGTGTGCAGATCACGCGCTGTTCCGAATGGGAGATGATGTATTCATCTGAATAACGGTTGTCGATCTGCGGTTTGAATACCTGCACGCGCTGCTTTGCGATGAGCGATAACTTTACGCGCCTTATCAGTT
>CAIPVD010000136.1 GCA_903868375.1 uncultured delta proteobacterium | reverse complement strand
TTTTATCATACGCCCGATCCTGATCGTCGTATCTTCAAGAGCAGATGTCTCTCTTCCTGCTTCAACAGCCCCATCTCTAGTCATTTCTCCAAATTTCAATTCTTTGAGGATATCGCTAGCTCCGGCCTTTATGGACAACGGAGCTTCATCTTTGCTCCATTCTTCTTCGAATACCAGCCGGTTGGTTCCAAATGCAGGCCGCAAAATTCCATCCAGAATTTCTTTAAACCTTTTATATGTTTTACCCCTGTCCCAAAAACCGATCGACCAATTTTCTCCGAACACTATACGAACGCTTGTATCTGGTTCATTTTTGACGCTGACAAGAAATGTGGTCAGGCTCTTTGGCGCCTCTCCATATTTCCTAACTGTCGACTCTACAACGCTTACGGAGCCTACCCAATCGGGCATATCGATCTCTTTGCCAACTTTCTTGCCGGAAATGTCTAGCACTTTTTGGCCACTTAATTCTAACCCATATGGCACATTAACTACCGAGCCATCGGCTCCATACATAAATGAATGGGCAACTTGAACGCCTAAAAATGCGTCTACGGGTGCCACCGGAAGCGACCCTAAAAATGCCGTCGGCACACTGATCGTGCTAACAGTTCCTGACGGCATTCCAATATATGGCCCAATTGTAAATGGCATAAAAAACCTCTCTTTTGCTTATATTCGGCTAATGCCAAAAAAAGTTGCTAACTTTTTTTAAGGCGCCAGGGCTGCCTTTGCAGCTTCCGCAATTAACGTCATTACCCTTACAGATTCCTTCATATGAACGGCAAAGAAATCGTGGAAGGCATCTGCAATATAAAACTCGGCGGGAACACCGCTCTGGCAAAGCCTCGCTATAAGCCATAGACTTTGGCCGAACAATGGATCCTTTTTGGCACCTATAACGGTCATTGGCGGCATGCCGCGAAGATCGCCGCGCACGGGGGAAGAATATGGTTCCGCCCATTTCAACTTATCGGGAACATATTCCGCCCTAATGTATTCCATCATAGACCGATTGAGAGGGAATCCATTATTTGCCAAAACCGAAGGCGTTTCAAAATCGGCGATATCCAAGAGGGCGTTGATAGGAATTATCCTACGAATTGGAGGGCCGTTCTTATCCCGCGACATCATGCCCAGCACCACTGCAATGTGCCCGCCTGCGCTATCTCCCGCAAGCACGATGCGCGCCGGATCTATTCCCATCTCTTCCGGATGCCTTCGTATATATTTAAGCGCAAAATATGCGTCGTCGTGAGCCGCCGGTGCAATGAATTCCGGTTCAAGGCGGTAATCTACCGATATCACCGCAGCGCCGGATCTTTTTGCCAAATTTCGACAAACGCCGTCGAAATCATTTATCGTTCCGACCCTAAAACCTCCGCCGTGAAAATATAAAATGACCGGAAGAACCGGATCCGAAGTTGGGCGATATATTCTAATTGGAACGGTGTCTAACCTTCCGACGATCTTTCTATCTTCCACGCTAAAAAGTTCGACACGCGGCCATGGCATTGTTCGCACGGCTGCGCTAAATAAAGTTCTTTCCCAACTAACGGGCAAAACGCCGAGGCTGATGCGGCTTCCAATATTATTTATGACACCGTCGAAATGTGAAAAGGCAAAGTCAACTGCAGTGGAAGTGACGGCAGATGTAACTTGCGAAAGACCGTTCGTTAAACCGACAAACGGCACACTTGGGAAACCACCAGTTAGCAGCATGGTTTATTCTCCATTAAATTTATTGGGCTACCGATGACGCATAACCTTTCCGGTTATAAAAGCAAGCCAAAAAAATTACTCTTTAACAAAATGGCTATTCCACGACCCTAGTATTGTTTTGCGTTCTAGGAAACTTTCGGGTCCTGCCGCCGAACAGCCCCAATTTCGGCATCGCCAACAGAATTTCATTGCACACGGTGATTCTGAGTTCCAATGTGCTCTGGTTGTTCCTGTTATCCGGGGAAACAAGGTTGTGGCAATTGTAGGTGCAGGAAACAAGCGAGGTAAATAT
>CAIPVD010000135.1 GCA_903868375.1 uncultured delta proteobacterium | reverse complement strand
TATAGACGAAGCAATTGGCGAAGCGGAGCGTATAAGGTCAGAGGCGCGTGCGATACTTGGGCAGGTGACCGAACAGATGGAGAAGGCGAAGAAAGATGGCATGGCGCTTGGGCGTGAAGAAGGGCTTTCGGATGTAATGGAAAGATTAATGGCGCTCGAAGTTGTTAAAGAAAATTTTTACACTACCGCGGAGCCGGAGATAAGAAAGCTGGTCATGACGATCGCCGAAAAGGTCATCGGGAAAATGGTTCGCGAACATGAAGGCGCGATTAAAAGTATCGTGAAGCAGGCGGTCGAATCTTCGATAGGCGAGCGCATTACGGTTCGTCTTAATCCCGAAGATTACAAAGTTGTCACATCTGCCGAATTCGAATTCAAAGATATGCTCGATAGAACGAAACGGCTCTCATTTAAAGAAGATGAAACGATCACGAAGGGGGGCTGTGTCGTTGAAACCGAGGTCGGTACGATCGACGCAAGGCTAGAAACGCAGCTTAAGGCCATTAAGAAGGCGCTGGAACTATGACCCCAAAGCAAAGCAAAGCGAAGCCGGAGCCAGAGGCAAAGTTAGAACTGCCTAAGGTCGATTTTCATAAATATCAACACAACCTTTCTACGGTTTCAACATACAGCATCAAGGGGAAGGTCACCGAACTGACAGGTCTTGTTATTAAAGCGGTGGTTCCAGGCGTTCGCGTTGGCGAGCTATGTTTTATAGAACCTTACCATAACCGGCCGCCTATCAAGGCCGAGGTTGTGGGCTTTAGAGATCAAGAAGTTCTGCTCATGCCGCTCGGCGATATCGAAGGCATAGGATTAGGTAACGATGTAATATCTACAGGCGGATATTTGAGCGTGCGCGTTGGCGACGAACTTTTAGGACGCGTGATAGACGGGCTTGGCGAACCGCTCGACACCGATGAAAGAGGCCCGCTCAATTGCACCGAAGAATATCCCGTTATGGCAAATCCACCCGCAGCGCTCAAACGCATGCGCGTCACGAAACCTATTTCTGTAGGCGTTCGTGCGATAGATGGAATGCTAACATGCGGAGAAGGCCAGCGTATCGGTTTCTTTGCCGCGGCAGGCGTTGGTAAATCGACGCTTATCGGCATGATAGCAAGGAACACCGAAGCGGAAGTGAACGTCATCTGCCTGGTCGGCGAACGTGGAAGAGAAGTGAGAGATTTTATCGAGAGAGATTTAGGTGAAGAGGGGCTCAAAAAATCCATCGTCATAGTTTCAACGTCGGACCAGCCGTCTCTTGTACGTATGAAAGCCGCGTATGTTGCTACGGCAATAGCCGAATATTACAGGGACCGCGGTAAAAAGGTCTTGCTCATGATGGATTCCATCACCCGTTTTGCAAGAGCGCTCCGCGAGATAGGGCTGGCTATTGGCGAACCGCCTGCTAGGCAGGGCTACACACCTTCAGTTTTTTCAACGCTTCCGAAATTGCTCGAGCGTTCTGGAAACTCCGAAAAGGGCTCCATCACGGCGTTCTATACCATTCTTGTTGCCGGCGACGATATGAACGAACCGGTCGCCGACGAAACCAGATCCATTTTAGACGGCCACATCGTTCTTTCCAGAGGGATGGCGGCTCGAAACCACTATCCGGCGATAGACATAAGCGAAAGCGTTTCGCGTGTTATGGACGAGATCATCGACGACGACCATAAAGCCGCCGCGCAAAAGGTGAGAGAGGTTATCGCGAACTACGAAAAAGAGCGCGACCTGATTCTTATCGGCGCCTACGAAGAAGGAAGCGACCCGAAGGTCGATTACGCAATAGAAAAGATCGAAGAGGTCAACAATTTTCTGAAGCAGGGGGTTTACGAACAGGTGGGCTTCGATGAAACCGTCGAAGGACTTAAGAATATTTTTGAATAAGCTAAATGGCAAAGGTAAGATATAGATTACAGGCGCTGCTTGTTATAAAAGAGCGCGAGAAGAATCGCGCTGCCGAAATGCTTGCGCGGGCCATAATCGCGTTGAATGCGGCGAAGAAGAAAGAGAAGGAGCTGATAGAGGAGAAGGAAAAGATAGTTAAAATGTGGTTCGAATCGCGCGACGAGATGAGGCGAGAGATGGATCTAGGCGCGGTGGTCGGCGAAGGCAATAGGCACGTTAATTATCTTCGGAAGCTAAAAGAGGACGAAGAGAAGAAGCAGAAAGAGATAGATGAACAGCGCGAGGTGGTGATCGAAGCGGAAAAGAACGTTGTTAAAACGAGAAAAGAATATATCGAATCGGCGAAAGAACATCAGGTGATGATGAAGCATAAAGACCTCTGGCGGAAAAAGCTTCAGGACGAGCTCTCAAAGAAGGAAGAAAAGGAATTCGACGAGCTTGGCACGACGATCCATCAGTTGCGCAGATGGAAAGGGGAAAAGAGCAACTTTACATTATGAGCGAAGTAGAAAAACCAAAAGAACCGATTAAAGTAAACCCGCCGGAACAGGTGAAGGAGCCTAGCGCTCCAAAGACCGCCCAATCCGCGTTCGATAAGATACTGGAGCAGCAGAAGCTTATCCAGCAAAGCCCCGTCGCTCAAGGGAAGCTCACCGATCAGGGAAGCTCCGACCAGAAAGTGAAAGAAATAGCCAAGTGGCAGGATAGGAGCGATGAAGGAAAAAAACGCGACGAAAAAGACGACGCCGGCGGTAAAGATAAGACGAAGCAAAGAGAAAAAGGAAGCATGACAGTTACAAGGCAGGCGATCACCAGAGGCGGTGAAAAAAGCGGTTACGGCGGCGCTGGCGGCGGAAAAGGGCGCGGAGGCGGCGGCTTCACCAGCGACATGGCGAAGAAGCAGATATTATCCAAAAAACTTTCCGATTCCCGCGGACTTTTGAACGCCATGGGGCAGGCTTCGTTCTCCAGCAAGCTTGCGCAGGCAAAAGCTGCAAACGTTTCGATGTCGGCGCAGCAGATGCAGGCGATCGTTAATAAGATCATTCAGTCGATCCAGGTCGGCAAGAACGAACTTGGCTTCGACGAGCTCCGGCTTATTTTGAAAGAGAGCGCGTTTGCCGGTTTGCGTTTGCGTTTAACGTCTAAAAATGGTAAAGTTTCCGTGCAGTTCGAGACATCCAATAAAGATGTGAAGGGCCTTTTCACTAAAGAAGCCGGAAAGATAAAGGCCGCTTTAGAAGAGAGAGGCATTGCGGTCGAAGATGTCAAAGTTGGTTAAGCAATGGCTATTAAACCTTACAATATTGGCAATATAAAGAAGGTCACCGAAGAAGAAATTCGCCTAACGGATGCCTTGCAGGAGCTTATACCTGCGACGAGTGCGCGCGATAAACTTTCGCTTGAACTTCGTAAAACTTTAATGAAACATTTGGGCGAGAAGTCGTTCTATTATCTCGATGCGGTGACAAGCGAACCTTACGCATCGTTCGTTAGCTATCTACCCGACACCGCCATACTTGCCGTGCTAGGCCTTGAGCCTTCGCAGGCAAAGGTGGTCGTTCATATCGATAATAATTTGGGTTTTCTTTTGATCGACAGGCTGCTTGGCGGCGCTGCTTCTGCGCAGGGAGATGTCGCCGTAGAGAACAGGCCGCTTTCGGAAACTGAATCCGGTGTCTTGCAATATCTCATCATGCAGCTCTTGGCGCAGGTCTGGAAAACATGCGGCGAGGCAAGCCGGCTTCATTTCAGATTCGAAAAGTTCGTTTTCTCTCCGCGCGACATAGAAAAACTTTCTGGCAAACAAGAAACCGCAGCTGCCCTTACATTTAAGGTGGGCATCGGCGAGCTTTCAGGTTTTGTTAAGGTCATTTTCCCGGGTTCGCTGCTTAATAAGCTGCCGGCGGTAACCGGCAAGGAAAATGAATTTGAAAGCAGCTACTTCATGTCGAAGATCGGCAAATACGATTACGTAAGGACAACGATCTGGGCAGATGCGGGGCGGGCGACGGTCACATCGAACGATATTATAATGTTAGAGGCGGGCGATGTGGTCATCTTCGACGACACGGGCCTTATGCTGAAAGGCGGCCGCCCGGAAGGAGAGATCGACCTTCGAGTTGGAAAGGGCGACGAAGGAAGCCTTAGAGCGGCGGTAGCAATGGAAAAAGATATTTTGAAGTGCACGATAGTTGGTGCTTGATAATTTTAGGAGATTTTTATGCCGACAAAAAAAGTTGAATTGAACGAACCGGAATTAGATGACGAAGAATTTAAAGACGATGAATTGGCAGAAGAAGATGTCGAAGCTCCGCTAGGCGAAGAAGCCTCGGCCGAAGAAGAGGTGGCCGAAGAAGAACCCGTTGAAGAGTTCGATGAGGTGGCTCGCGAGGCGTCTCGGATGACCGCCGACGTGCCTGTTCAGGTCGTTGCGGTAATGGGGAAGAAGACGATCTCGATGAAAGAACTTATCAATATGAAGATGGGGCAGGTGATAGACTTGGCTAGGCCCGTGAACGAAACTATCGATCTGGTGGCAGGCGGCAAGATGGTAGCCAAAGGCGAGCTCGTCGATATCGACGGAAAGCTTGGCGTTAGAATAGTCAAGATGGTGAGATAATGTTCATGACCCTTTTAGAAGTGGCGGCGATCCCAACGGAAATGGCGACGCGTACGAGCGCTATCGATTTCACTTTTTTGTTCGTGAAGATGATAGCGGCCCTGGTCGTTTGCTGTGTTGCGGCTCTGCTAGTCCTTAAATATCTTGTCCCTAAACTGTCGCTTGCGAACAGGTTCGCTTCGCAGGACAAAATAAAAATTATCTCTCGCGTGTCGCTAGCTCCTAAGCAATATTTGTACTTGGTAAAGGTCGCGGATAAGTGTATATTGCTCGGCGGAACCGATGGCGGAATTAATAAAATAGCCGACGTCGAAGAAAAAGAATGAAAAATCGAAAGATCAGGTGGCTTTGCATCTCTCTTTTGGCGGGCGTTTTGGGAATTTGCACCAGCGCGCAGGTAATGGCCGCTCCTTTTGGAAGAGATGTTCAGGGCCAGGGGATTTCCAGGCCGCTTATAATGCTCATCGCACTTACGGGGCTTGCGATGGTCCCGTTCGTTGTGATGATGGCGACGTCTTTCGTTAAGATCGCCGTCGTTCTGTCGCTCGTTCGAAACGCGCTTGGCACGCAGCAGGTTCCCCCCAACGTTGTTGTCACGGGGCTAGCGCTTATCCTTACTATCTACGTTATGATGCCGGTCGGTTACGACGTTTACCGTGCCGCCGGCGCCATCATTAATCAGGGGACGAACCAGCCTCTTCTTTCACAGGCGAGCGTCGAGCTTATGGTTAAGGCGGTCGAAGTTGGCAAAGAGCCGGTAAGAGATTTCTTGCTTAAACACGTTCATCCGCAGGAAAAAGCCCTATTCTTCAACCTGGCGCAAAAGCTGGCGCGAAACGACGAAGACAGGGCGAAGATAACCGACAGGGATTTCGTGAACATAATACCCGCTTTCTGTATAAGCGAACTTACGCGCGCGTTTCAGATAGGTTTCGTTATATTCCTGCCGTTCTTAATAATCGATATCGTTATCGCCAACATTTTACTTTCGCTCGGCATGTTCCAGATATCGCCGATCACAATATCGCTTCCTTTCAAGCTGCTACTTTTCGTGCTAGTCGATGGCTGGCACATGATAGCTAAGGGTTTGATAATGGGTTATTTGTAATGGAATATTTTGTAGGACTATCTAAGCAGGCTCTATTTCTGTCGCTGATACTCACGGCGCCTCCGGTGCTGGTTGCGATGCTGGTGGGCCTCGTCATCTCGATACTGCAAGCGACCACGCAGATACAGGAGCAGACGCTGACCTTTGTTCCAAAGCTTGTAGCTGTTGTCGTGACAATGGCGTTCGCCGGCCAATGGATGGTCGGCCAGCTCATTGCCTTCACATCGTCGATACTCGACCAGTTCGCAAATTACATAAGATAATATGGAAGAAATGATGCGAAAGCTTGGCATAAACGTGAACTTCACGTTTACGCTTATCTTCGCTTCCCTTATTTGGGTAAGGCTGCTGACTATCATGACGATCATTCCGTTCCTTTTCGGCAAAACGGTGCCGAAAACGGTGCGCATCGGCGCTTCTATGGTAATGGCCGCGTTCGCTTATAAATATCTTATTAGGGCGGAACATCCGCCAATTACCGAGGATATGATCGTACTTGCCGCGCTCTATTTAAAAGAGGCTTTCATCGGCATGCTTATAGGTTTTGGAGCCGGGCTGATATTCTATGGGTTCGAAGCGGCGGGGCAGATGATCGATTCGCAGCGCGGCATGTCCATCGCTCGTTTGTTGATACCGGAACTTGGAACACAAAGTTCGTTGTCGGGCATGTTTCTTTTTCAGCTCTCCATCGTTATATTTCTATCGATCGGCGGGCACGATCTTTTTCTGAACGCGGTATTTGGAAGCTACCAGATCTTGCCGCTCTTTGAGTTTCCAAATATCGATCCGGGGCTTTTGCCTCTCATGGATTTTTTCATGAAGCTAACGGCGCAGATACTTGTGCTTTCAGTGCAGATAGCCGCGCCCGTTATTATCACGATACTCATAGCCGACATTATCTTGGGAGTTGCGAACAGAATTGCGCCGCAGATAAACGTGTGGGAACTAGGTTTTAACGTTAAGGGTTACTTGGGAGTTCTTGCGCTGTTTTGGGCGATAACTTTGATAGTCGGGCAGATGGAACACTATACCTTGGAATCTTCCGCCCAAATGGGGCATCTAATAGACCTTATCCGTGGCGCGGTTCCGGTGGAATAAACGGTGGGGTTTAATACGTATAAGATGGGGTGAGTTGTCGCCGGAAAGACAGTTGATAGTTAATAGTTGATAGTTTGTAGCAAAGACCCTATCACGCTAACAATATGAAATATCAATGGTTTTTACTATCAACTATCAACTATAAACTATAAACTATTTTGGCACATGCCTTGCTATAGTATTGGTCGGTAGGAAGTGTGGCGTAAATTAACAAGCCCTAAAGCAGGGCGATTTGGAGGAACGTATGACAACTATAACAATTATAGGAGCTAATGGGACAGAACAAATACAAATACAGGATAGCGGCACCACCCCGAATATGTTGGATGCTGGCGATCAAATAGAACTTAACGGCTCCACTAAATGGCAAGATTTGAATTTGACCAAGGATTTTTTGTCGGGCCTATTAAATGGCGTCAAGTTGAGCGACATTGATGGGAAAAATATTTCGGAGGTATTAGACAAGGTGATCGATGGGAAACCACTTATTACTGACGCGTCCGTAAAAACGGAATTAGAAACGGCGAAAAAGATTATGGCTGATCTGACTTCTGTACAAAAAGCGGTTCAGAATATGGATGCATCGAATCCAAATTATCAACTTGCTAAGACAATAGAAGCAGCTCTAACGAAGGAATTGAAAGAAGCCACATCAAACTTGCAAACTTGGCACGATGACTCTAGTATTAAAAATAAAGATCCGGGTCTTGTGAAATCTGCTGCGGAGTTTATTAAAGAAGAGGCGAAGTCGACTAATTTTAAAGCAGATAATATGGCCCCGCAATCAAATCCTACATCCACCAACAAATCTACAGGTACAAACACAGGCACAGGCTCTGGCTTTGGCTCGGGTGCAAATACATCCAACTTGGGTGGAAAGGCCAGTACTGCCAGCGATTCTCTGGGGCTTAGTACCGATGGGACGAGCTCCAGCCTATCGGCGCTTATGAGTTCTTCCTATATCGATGGCGCTATATCGGATGCGCAAGACACGATAAGTGATTCGCAAAAGAAACAAAAGCTAATGATGCTCTTCTTTTACTACGCGAAGCAGGCGATGACGGGCGATATGAACGCCATGTATCAGTTCACCCGCTTCTTGAACGTTGTTATCGGGCAGGATAAGTCGTTGCAGAGCGTTTGGATGGGTACGAAACTTATCGAACTGCAGGAGACTTCTCGCCAGGCGACCGAAGAATTGTTGAACCTGGACGTTGGAACCGATGCTGCGGGACAAACGAAGTTCGCCCAGGAATTGGAAAAGGTGAAATCAGAAGAAGGAGTTGTTGCTACATCGCAAAAGCTTATTACAGGTATGATGGAAGAATTTGCGCAGATAAACGAAATGCTGAACAATTTGTCGAAGAGCTTGTTAGATTCTGCCAAGAAGGTAACCGATAACTTGAGCGTGTTCAGATAAAGGTGAGATAGTGAGGTAGCCGGAACAGAATTGATAAAATGGCCTTGGGGGGGAACGGTAATAGATGCGAATTCTCCCCAGGGCTTTTTACTTGTAAACAGGCGGTAATGCGTGATAAATTAGGCATATAAAGCTCGAAAAAAGTGAGGTTTTTATGCCGACAAAAAAAGACAAACCTATGTTCGTACCCGATGACATGACGAAACCTATGTCTCGCGAAGAGGCAGATAAAGAGCTCGGAACTTTTTTAAAGCGGCTCGAAGAAGAATATAAAGATACGCCCAAAGAGCTTGTCGAAATTGGTTCAAGGCGCGTGCTTGATTTCATAAAAGGCGAGATCTCCTGGGCCGACATGTTCAATGTCCCGAAGAAGACGATCCGCGATATGGTAGAATACGGCTACTTGCAATTCCAGACGGGGCGCTATCAGGAAGCGGAACGTTTCTTTAAAGTGCTAACGGTGCTCGATTGGAAGAACAGCTATTTTCATTCGATGATGGGCGCAGTGCTTCAAAGGCAAAAGCGTTACGGCGAAGCCGTTGCCGAATATACCGAGGCGATAAAGTTAAATCCACACGATATCGTAAGCATTACGAACCGTGGCGAGATATACATGCTGCACAAGCATTTTATCAAGGCGCTAGTTGATTTTGAAAAGGCTATTGCGCTCGACCCCAAAAAAGAGAACAAGTGGGCGACGAGGGCAAGGCTTTGCAAGGCGCAGATAGAACAGATAACGAAGGCGGCTGCTCCGAAACAGCCGGAGGTTAAGAAGGAAAAGGGGAAAAAGAAAAAGTAATATATGGCAATCGACCCTATCAGTAAAAAAGCAGGCGATTCGGGCTTTAGCGGGAGCCTTCCGCTCGACAATCCTGCTGTGGCAGATGCCCTGCGCAGGGGAAACGTCCAGGAAACGCATAAGCTGCTTACCGATTACGGTTTTATAGCTCCCGTCGAATTTGAAAAGTTCGTTGCGCAAAGCCACAGCGAATTGACGATCAAACACATTCAACCAGACTTAAATTATGCCCTGCCTGCGTATGTGGGCCCGCCGCAGATGGATCAGTTTCCGTTGCATAACAATAATGCCGCATTTAGCGCGGACGATATAAAGCTGGCGAACGACGGCCTTTCAAAGGCCATGACCGTTGGTAAGGCGACTTCAGCTGCAGCGACAACTACTTCTACCTCGTCCACATCTACTTCCACTTCGGCGGCTGCCACTCTAAGCAATAGCAGCCTTACTAGTGCTGTCCAGGACTGGAACAATTTCTATGATACGATAGATAATAAAATGCTCATGCAGAACGTTGTCTCACAGAGCGAAGAACAATATTCCAAGGTCAAACAGGAATTTGAAAAGATCGCCGTCCTGGCAAAGTCGGCCAATATAGATGATAGTATCCTGATCGTAGCCATTGCCAAGTACCTTATGTCGAAGAGCGGCATAGAAGTTGCGAAACAATCTGTGGATGTAATGGTGGAGACAAAGAAACAGGATAAGCTTGTTGATACGCTGAAGAATAGTTCGCAAGATCTTGGCCAATATTACGGCGCTAAGCAGGGCTTGACCGATTCATCGACAACCATGCAAGCTGCGATAAGCAATATTAACCAGCTTGCAAATTACATGACGGGTACGATGGGATTTGCTGATAGTACGCTAAAGCTTATGAACAATGCTAAGGCGGAGATCATCAAGCATATGGCGGGACAGTAATAAACTATGGCTGAAACAGAAGGAATTAAAAGTCAGAAGATCATTCCGATACTCGATCCGAACCCGGCGCGAAGAAAGAGGCTTATCGACCTCTTTAATAAATACCTGGAGGATAAGGTAAGCCTGGCCGAGCTTAAAGGTATCAGCCGCGAAAAGCTTTATCAGCTTGCGGAATCGGGTTGGGTTAAGTTTAAGCATGGCCGCATCGACGAGGCGTTCCGGATATATCAGGCGCTTTTGCTCTTAGATGGCAGGAACGCTTATTTTCATTCTGTGATGGGGGCCATCTATCAGCGAAAGAACCGTTTTGTTGAAGCGATTCTTGAATATACGCGTGCGCTTGCCATCAACAAAAAAGACGTTGGATCGTTTGTCAATCGTGGCGAGGTCTATCTTAGAACGAAGAATTATAAAAAGGCGGCGGAAGATTTTAAGAACGCCATCATTCTCGATATGTCTGGCAGGAACCTTTGGGCAAATCGCGCAAGGTCGCTAGTTATTGCATTGAAGCGCTCGCTTGATGCAACCCGCAAAAGATAATCATTAATCAGTCGCGTCTTTGCTTGGAATTCCGTATTTCTTGAGTAAGTTTCGGATGTGTTTTCTGTCTATCCCAGCTTCGCGCGCGGCCTTGGAGAGATTGTAGCCGTTCCTGCGCAAGAGGTCCAAAAGGTAATCGCGTTCGAACACCTCGACCACTTTTTGCTTTGCCTCTTTGAATGGAACGTCTTTCATGACCTGCAATTTTTCCGTCCGCTCGTCCTCTTGTTCCAGTTCGGAAAAGACGAAATCTACATGGTCCTTGGTAATGGAATCCTTGTCTGAAATTGAGCCTGCGCGTTCGATAATGTTCTGAAGTTCTCTTACGTTCCCTGGCCACTGATATCTTTGAAGTGCTTTAAGTGCTTCATCGTCCACCTTTGTGAGCCGAAGATTGCCGTCGGGTTTGCGGTTGAATTTACCTAAAGTTAAGAAACGCTCTACGATGAGCGGAATATCTTCCGGCCTTTCGCGCAGCGGCGGTAGCAGGATCTTAACCACGGAGAGCCTGTAATAAAGGTCTTCTCTGAATCGGCCTTCGTTAACTTCGCGTTTTAAGTTCCGGTTCGTTGCGCAGACGACACGAACGTCGATAGGCACCTGAATGTTAGTTCCAACGCGGCGTATCTCGCGACTTTCAAGTGCGCGAAGAAGTTTTGGCTGAAGGTCGAGCGTTAACTCTCCTATTTCATCTAAGAATATCGTTCCGCCGTTCGCCTCTTCGAACGCGCCGCGCCTAGCTTTTACGGCGCCCGTGAACGAACCCTTTTCGTGCCCGAATAGCTCGGATTCGATGAGGTTTGGCGCGACCGAGCTGCAATCGAACACGACGAACGAGCGGTTCTTGCGCGGGCTGTTCTCGTGTATCGCTCTGGCAACCAGTTCCTTTCCTGTGCCCGTTTCACCTTCGATAACGACCGTGGCAAGTGAAGGGGATATTTTTTCCAAGATACCGAATATCTGGCGCATCTTAAGCGACCTGCCCACCATGGCGCCGAAAATTTCGCTTGCAGATGGTTCGATCTTTACCTTTTCTTCAAAGGCTACGAACTCGAACACCGTGTTCCCAACTTTTATCCTATCGCCCGGGACGAGATAAGCCTCTTTTACTCGCGTTCCGTTCACATACGTGCCGTTCGTTGAACCTTGGTCGTGCAAAAGAAATGAATCGGATGTGTATTCTATCTCTAGGTGATTTCTCGAGACTGTCGTGTCGGTAATGATAAAGTCGTTGTTCTCTTTTTTGCCGACCTTTGTGACCGACTTGACGAGAGAATATTTTTTGCCCTTGTCGGGGCCTTCTATCACGGAGAGCTGGCACTTGCGTAAGCTAATGTTCGCGCTGCCGCCGTCGTCGGTCTTTATTATTTGCGTCTGGTTCTCAAAATCCTTTGGCGCTTCTTTCTTGGAAGACTTTGTTGACGTTTTAGGTATTGGTTTTGCCATATGTTGCTTATTCCTCTAGCATAACATTGAATTTCTTGTCTTCCGTGTCGTTCATATCGAAAGAGCGCTCCCACGCTTTATATCCACTTAAGACAAGTTTTACCGTATGCTGTTTATCGCGGCGGACCTTTCTAATCGTGACAGGTGTTTTCGCCCCGATATCTTCGCCGTCGAATATAACGCTCGCGCGCGACGGTGTGGAAGAAATGGAAACCTGGCCGTAAAGCTCGCCAAGCCTAACTGTGCCGATGTCTTTCTTTTCGCCAGGCTTTAACGATATTTTCTGTGAATAGCGCGATTTGCCTTCTTTGTTCACAAGGAGCGAAACGCTGCCCGGCCTAATTCCCGTGATCGTTAAAGGAGTTGCACCTTTGTATTCTGCGTTAACAAAGACCTCCGCGCCGGATGGGTCGGAGTTGACCTTTAAGGTTGCCGCTTCGCCGCCGACACTTGCCGGCTCTTCGGCCTTCTGCTCGACGGGCGCCGTTTTCTTTTCTTCTTTTACCGCTTCTTTTTGGATCTCTTTAAGCTCGCCCTTGATGGATAAAGCACCGGCGCTGGATATCGTTATTTCCTTAGTGAACGGTTCGTAGTTAGGCCGCTCAAGTTTTATGGCGTAAGACCTTCCAACTTCAAGGTTTCCGATCCTTGCAGGTGTCTTAAGGCCTGTGTTCTTTCCGTTCAGGAATATTTTAGCGCCGGCAGGTTTAGACGATACGTTCGCCGTTGCAGCTTCCGTCTTCTTCTCTTCCTTCTTGGCGGTTTCCGGTTTCTTCTCTTCCGGTTTGGCTTCGGTACCTGCAACTGCAATTAAGTCGGTTTCCACGACGAGTTCAGAAGTGTCTTTGATAGCGACCGTCTTTGTAACGGTATCGTATCCTGTCTTTACAAGCCTGACATTCTGTTTTTCGCCCACCGGCACGTTTGGAATGCTCGCCGGTGTAGATAATCCAGTGTCGCGCCCGTTAAAGAATATTTCGGCACCTGGAGGTGAAGACGTAAACTTTATGGAACCGAACGCATCTGCCTGTATTAACTTCGCTATGAGCGTTTGAGGTTTGTTGTTCGTTAGTTTTACCGATTGCTCGAAGTTCTTGTAGCCTTCTTTAATGAGTGCGATCTTGATGTCGGAATCGAGCTGTAGGCCTTTAATGGCCGCCGGTGTGCTTTGTCCGGTAGCTTCGTCGTTTACAATGATGGATGCGCCTGGCGGATCGGTCGAGATTTCAAGGGAACCGGATGCCACTTCCATCTGCATGTCGACGGATAGCGGATCGGTTGTGTTCACTTTCACCGTCTTTTCCGTATCTGCGAACTGATCTTTCGATAATTTGATCTTATATTCACGCCCCAGTGTTAAGCTTTCAAGTATCGCTGGCGTTGTGAGGTCTGTGCTTTTGCCATCTAAGAATATCTTGGCTCCGGCAGGTGTCGAGAAAACGTTCACGGTACCTGTCTGTCCGGTCGTGGTCGTAGCCGATTGTTTTGCAACCTTTGGATGTATGAACTTAAAATAGGCAAATCCAAGCCCCGCGAGCAGTACCGCAATGCTTGCGACCGCTGCGATCCTAGCGCCGAATCCTTTTTTGAACAATGCCCTGTCGGTAAGCTCTTTTTCCGAAGATGCGCTCGTCTCTGTCCCTTCGTGAGGGGCCTGTACGGTTGGCGACGTCTCTTCGCGGTGGACCAAGTTCTCCTGCAACGCTTCTTCGGCGATGTTTATCGAGCTTGTCTGTGCTTCAAGGTTCTTCTCCACGGCTCCACGCGCGTGCTGTTTGCTGATCTCGTCGTTGAATAGGTCCCGCATGAAAGTTGCGAGCTTTTGCGGCGTGAAATCGACGTGTGTCGTGTAGAGGTATCTTGTCAGGTCGATCTGCATATCGCCGGCGGAAAGATATCTGTCCTTCGGGTAGTATGCGAGAGCCTTGATCAGCACTTGCTTCAAGCCATCGGGAATGGCTTCGGGAAGCTTGGTCAGATCGAACCTTGTCGTGCGGATCTTTTTTAAGACCTCGAATTGCGATTCTCCGGTAAAAAGTTTTTCCCCTGTCAGCGCCTCGTAAAGCAGGATGCCAGTTGAGAATATATCGGCGCGGTAATCGACCGTTTTGCCAAGCGCCTGTTCAGGCGACATGTAAGCTATTTTGCCCTTTAATATGCCGGCCATCGTGTGCGAAATATTCATCGCGGCCTTGGCGATACCAAAATCGACTATCTTCACTTCGCCTTCGTAGGAAAGAAGGATGTTCTGCGGGCTAATGTCGCGGTGAACGATGTTCAGCGGTTGCCCGCTGGTGTCTGTCTTTCGGTGCGCGTAGTCTAAGCCCTTACAGACTTCGCTTATCATGTAAGCGGCGAGTTCGTGGGGTATCTTGGTCCCCTTTTCGCGGCAGCGGTAGATTATATCGCGAAGGTTCGGCCCATTTATGAACTCCATCGAGATGAAGTAGTCGTCGCCGACCTTGCCCAGGTCGTAAACCTGCACGATGTTCGCGTGCGAAAGTGTGACCGAAAGTTTTGCTTCGTCGACCAGCATCGCGATAAAGTCTTTATCTGCGGAACAGTGGGGAAGTATTCTTTTCAGCGCGAGCATTTTTTCGAAGCCATCGACCCCGAACGTTTTGGCCTTGTAAATTTCCGCCATTCCGCCCACGGCCAGCTTTTCGAGCAGGTAATATTTTCCGAACTGTTTTGGTTCAAATTCTGGCATAGTTTATCTTGTTAACAGGAAGATGATCACGAGTAACGCGGCAAGTCCTATCAGCGCGTATCTAATGACCCTGTTCCTATCCCATTTTTTATTCACAGCAATCGAGTCAATTCCGGCCTTTGCTTGCACTACCGAATTGACCGGCGTTCTTGGTGCGGGGACGCTTACTTCCAGTATGGGTTCTTTAACTATTATGTTCAACGGGATATCCTGGCCCGGATGAAATCTTTTTAGCGTCCAGAACTCCTCTCGTGCGGAAAGGATCACGTGAGCGCTTTTTATCACTCTGCGGTCTTTAGTTTCGATATCTACTTCTGCGAGCGATATCCCTCGCTGCATCATTGTGGCACGGAACCAGATCCGAATAATGTCTTCGCGCCGGATCTTCAGGTATTTTCTGTTCGTAGCTTCGGAATAGATCCTCTGCCAGCCAGGGGCCGCGTGCGAGCCGCTGTATTCATCTGAATTTTTCTGCTGGCCCTGGTCGTTCTCTTCCCTATCTTTTTTTGTGCCCGCAGTTGAATCGATGTAATACGGCGAAACCGGTTCGGTCTTGTCTATCTTATCGACCATGAAAAACCCTTGTTAGTCCTTTTTCTTGCTCGGACCTTTTGCGTAACCGTCTTTATACCAACCTCCGCCCTTTAGGGCAAAGGACGATGCACTGATCAATCTTTCGGATGCGCTGCCGCAGGATGGACAATCTGCCTTCGGTGCATCGGTGATCTTCTGAACTATTTCAAAATGTTTGTTACATTTTTTGCAATTATATTCGTATGTTGGCATAACTCCCCTGCTCAAGTGGTGACTTTAGTCCCAATCTACATATTTGGGGATAATAATGCAAAGAAAATATGAAGTTTTAGCCGATTATTCTATCGGTAGCGTTTTAAATTCCCGGCCTATCAGATCTACCTGCACCTTCACCTTGGAGAGCGTTATCAAAATATTGTTGGCGTTGCTACCGACACCAACGTCAACCGTATCTACGGCCTGGTCAGGTGACCAGATGAATTCAACGCAGCCGCCTTCTACGCCCTGCGGTTTAATGCGTCCGAACCAATTCGCTGAATTTAGAAAATAGATATAATCGTCGGCTATTATCTCTTTCGATACGGTCGTGCCTGGCACGGGTGCGTTCAACGACTTTGACGAACTTAAAAGAAGGCCCTGCGCGGTAGTTTCTTTAAGCGAGCGCGTGTGATCCACCGAGCGCGCCAAAAATATTTCCTTAATGCCGCCCGCAGCGCTAAAAGATTTGAATGCTCCGCAGTCTATGTTACCAGCGCTGATTAGCAGCGCATCTAGATTCGCTGACTTAAGCCCCTTGGCCGTTGCAAGCGCAATGATAGGTGTCGAAAGGCCGTCTCCGACCGCAAAAGAAATTATATCCGTGTCGAACGTGCATTCCATATCTTCTTTCGCGGTTCCATCCGATACCGTTAGTTTATTCCCAAATATCTTGAACGTGAGATCGTCGTAGGCGACCGTTTTTGGCTCTGCGCTAACTGGAGCCGTGGCTTCGACTGCAGTTGGGGTGGGAACATTCGTCGCAAGCGTCATGACGTCGACATATTTATACCCCTCGCCAGATGCCGGACATTGAATTAAGTCCTTTGTCATGTCTGCTCTGATTTCGGTCACTACTATAGGAGGTGATTCGGTTATTGTCTTGCCTTTGGAAGGGTCGTCCTGTCCCTTGCTGCAGGCAAAAAATATGATGCCAAAACAGGCCACCATAATGCTTGAAATTACAAGATTTTTTCTCATTTTGACCTTTCAGGCACAAAATCGTCAAAAAACTGGCGAAATTGCGCCAAAAAACCGTTATTTAACCATACGACATAGAATATAAGCAAACCCTATGCCATTAGCGCCAATTTTTCAAACGTTCTGAAATGTGTTTTTCGTAGCCGTTTTCGGTTGGCTGGTAGTAGATGCTCGCCTTTAGTTCGTCTGGAAGATATTGTTGCTTTACAAAATTCCCTTTAAATTTGTGTGGGTCTTTATATCCTTCTCCGTATCCCAATTTGTCCATTAGGTTCGTCGGTGCGTTGCGCAAATGCATTGGCACTTTCAGTGCGCCATGTTTTTCGATGTCTTCTTTTGCCTTCTTGTAAGGACGACGACTTCTCGTTTGAAATAACTCAACCCTTCATTTGTTCGTTCGTTTGTTTGTTGCACCTGATTATCGAGACCCTTCGTTGCCTTCAATTATGATGATCATTGCTGCTGCCGTTGCGTTTGCC
>CAIPVD010000134.1 GCA_903868375.1 uncultured delta proteobacterium | reverse complement strand
TGATCGGCGCGGTGTACGACTTCTTTGGCGGAACACTTCACGCATGGAACGAAACCTTTACAACGGAAAAGATACCCGCACTATCGGAACTCACCACAAAATTCAAAGCGGTATTCACGAACAACTGCAGTGCTGCCATAACGGCAATGGGTTACATCGTAGGTATTAGATTTGCCTCGATCATGGCGGCCGGCGGCATACTCTCCACTTTGGTATTAGTTCCCATCATCGCCTATTTTGGCGACATGGGTGGAGGAACAACGTTCGCGGCGATGTCAGCAGGAGCTATCTATTCAAAATATTCGAGGATGATAGGTATAGGCGGCATCTTCATGGCCGGCATTGTTTCCATTATCAAGTTCTCGCCGATCATCTACAAATCGACGATCGAAGGCCTGCAGGAACTATTTCGTTCCCATAAGAATTCTGCAGACGGTTCGCTGAAAGAGAGGACCGATAAAGATATTCCGATGAAACTGGTACTGGCGATACTTATCGCCGTACTTGTCGCGATATGGCTCTACTTCAGGTATTCCGTTCTTGCCGGCCAGGCCAATCCATTCGTGCTGGCATTGATAGGACTTGCATCCACGTTCCTACTGGCATTTTTGTTCAACAGCGTTTCTGCCTATGCGATAGCAACGATCAGCATGACGCCAATATCAGGGATGACGATGCTAACGCTTCTTATCACAACGCTTGTCATGGCGAAGGCGGGGCTTGTCGGCCAGGAAGGAATGGTCGCAACGCTCTTGGTCGGAGGCGTAGTTTGCGTTGCGCTTTCGATGTCGGGCTCGCTTATTACTCAAATGAAGATATCGTATTGGGTCGGCGCAACGCCTAGCAAGATCCAATATGCTAACGTATTTGGCTCGGTCATTGCTTCACTTGTAACCGCTGCGGTCATCGTTCTCCTTGCCAAGGTCTATGGTTTTACTTCGCAAGGCCACGCTCATCCGCTACCTGCACCGCAGGCGAACGCAATGGCAGCTGTTATAGGCAGCATCATGTCGACCGGCGCACCGTGGTTCCTATATGCGGTCGGCGCACTTATCGCATTTACAATGAACCTGATCGGCGTTTCACCTCTTGCGTTTGCGCTCGGCATGTACCTGCCGTTCGAAGTCAACTTCCCGCTTCTTGTAGGCGCAACGGTAGGTTGGTTGGTCACCAGAAGCGCGGGTAAGAATGAAAAACGCGCCGCGCAGTACAATGAACGAGGAACGCTTGTATCGAGCGGACTTGTGGCGGGCGGAGCCATCGTCGGAGTTATCGCAGCGCTTATTCAGTGGATAGAAAAAGACAGAGGCATATCGATACTTCCGGATTTCGCGAACGACGGTTACTGGGGCAACTGGCTGGCACTTACAATGATAATACTCCTCTGCGCTTATATGTTCTGGGATTCGAGGAGAGTTAAAGATTAGTCATGAGAATTTCGCTTAACGAATTAAGGCGCCGCGTAGCCGATGGTTACGCGGCGCTTGCATGTTGCAAACTCTGTCCACGCAATTGCGCAGTGGACCGTCTGCATGGCGAAGAGGGTTTTTGCCACACCGGCAAGGTTGCCAAGGTGGCGAGCTACAACGTCCACACCGGAGAAGAGCCGCCAATATCCGGAACGCGCGGCAGCGGCACGATATTTTTCACATCGTGCAATCTGCGCTGCAAGTTCTGCCAGAACTATCCGATAAGCCAGCTTGGAACGGGCAAACCTGCAACACCGCAAGAGCTGGCGAAGATGATGCTCTGGATCCAAAAACAGGGCTGCCATAATGTGAACTTAGTCACACCATCGCATGTCGTTCCGCAATTTTTGGCGGGATTATACATCGCCAGAAAAAATGGGATGACGCTTCCGATAGTTTACAACACCAGCGGCTACGACGGGCTTGAAGCGTTGAAACTTTTAGATGGCGCAGTAGATATCTACATGCCAGACATTAAATATTCTTCAAACGAAGTTGCGGCACATTACTCCGCGGCAACAAATTATTGGGACATCGTTCGTCCGGCGATAAAAGAGATGTACCGTCAGGTTGGCGATCTTGAAATAGATGAAGATGGAATTGGTGTGAAGGGTTTGATAATCAGGCATCTGATACTGCCCGGTGGAATGGTTGGAACGGAAGAGATATTCAAGTTCATCGCAGAAGAAATCTCTCCAAATACGCACATAAGCTTAATGAGCCAATATTTTCCTGCCCACGAATTCGCCGGCGACAAGGACATGGGTCGCCGCATTTCAAAGAAAGAATGGCAGAACGCCGAGAAACTCCTACATAAGTATGGCATGGAAAACGGCTGGACCCAGCCTTATTAAAGAACTCCTTTAAGTGTCTCAAAATTTGCACTTGCCAAGCGTCGCAAATGGTGATTTGTGCTAATCAGTGTTCGGTTTTCTGGATTTATGCATTTATGCATTCGCAATGCATAAAATGTGTCCCAGAAATTGAACGCTGTTCGATAGTAAAAACAGATTTGTTCGTATTTCGGGATATTAAAAATAGTTAGCAACTTTTTTGTAATAATTCCGATATACTGAACAGAGGCAGGAGTTGGTACAGTTCTTGCTCAAAGAGGAGACATCGCAAATGACAAACAGGAGGAATGCAATGAACATTCTATGTATAGACGATGATGCCGAATATCTCTTGGGATTGAAACTGGATCTTAAAAAAAGTTATCAGATCACGACGGCGATGACGCTTGCAGAAGGTATCGATGCGCTAAAGAACGATAGCTGCGTCGATGTCGTCCTTCTAGATATCGGGCTTCCAGATGGAAGCGGTATCGAAGGCCTTTCGAAGATAAAAACAGATTTCCCAAATGTCGATGTGGTAATGGTAACCGCCGTTAAGGATCCCAAGTTCGTTGTCCATGCGGTAAGAAACGGTTCCTCCGATTATCTGGTAAAACCGTACGCACATGAAGAACTCGTTGCTATCTTAGAAAAGCTTGCA
The DNA here is from genome assembly GCA_903868375.1 of uncultured delta proteobacterium. Classification (GTDB taxonomy): domain Bacteria; phylum UBA10199; class UBA10199; family 1-14-0-20-49-13; genus CAIPVD01. The sequence continues at coordinate 10,205 of CAIPVD010000134.1, read as the reverse complement.
GCGGTACGCACCATACGCGACCGCCACGATGCTCTCGTAGCAGACTTGAACCCCACCGATACAAAATCGAGAATATTAGGTTCAAGCCCGGCGTTCCGTGACCTGCTTTCACAGGCGGCGCGACTTAAAGGGCACAACGCCAACGTCTTGATTCTAGGTGAAAGCGGAACAGGCAAAGAACTCCTCGCTCGTTACATCCATAGCATCGACGACAATGCATCGAAGAGGCCTTTCATCGCCGTTAACTGCGCAGCGATACCCGAAGGCCTTATTGAATCGGAACTCTTTGGCCACGAAAGAGGATCATTCACCGGCGCAATCGAGAGAAAGATCGGCAAGTTCGAACTCGCAAATGGCGGCGATATATTCTTGGACGAGATCAGCACATTAAAACCGGACCTACAGGCAAAGATACTGCGCGTTCTGCAGGAGAGGGAGATCATTCGTGTCGGCGGAAATGCAACGATACACACTGACTTCCGCGTGCTTGCGGCGACGAACATAGACCTTGCTCACCAAATCGAATCGGGGCAATTCAGGATGGATCTCTATCATAGGGTTCGTGTGGTGCAATTAGTGATACCGCCACTGCGCGAACGCAAAGAAGATATACCAACACTTATCGCATATTTCCTGGAAAAATATGGCAAAGGGATCGATTCAAAAAAGATCACCGGCAGCGCGCTCTCGAAATTACAAAATTATTCCTGGCCAGGGAACATACGCGAGCTCGAGAACGTGATCCATAGCTTAACGATACTAACACCCGGCTCCATCATCGAAGAAAAGCATCTGCCAAACTGGACAATGAACGGCGTCGGCGACACAACGAAGCGAGCCGGAACGCCGGCGGTACCTGAAATGTCTGCAGGGGCATCTTATAAGGATTTTGTGAACCGTGCGGAGCGGACGTATATCGAACACATCTTAACCGTCTGCAAGGGCGACAAGACGCGCGCGGCGCAAGAGATGAACATCGGCCGCACGACCCTTTACGCAAAACTTAAAGAGTTGGGACTAGACGCTTAAGCGGATTTCTCGAGCCAAACGCCGCAAAGTGAAATTAAGTTCTCGACCGCCTTTTCCATCACATCGAGCGATATCCATTCCTGGAAGCTGTGCATCTTTTCCATTCCGATGAACAGGTTCGTCGATAGAAGCCCGCTAAAGCACAAGTGGCAAGAATCGTTGCCGCCTCTAACGTAGACAGGAACGGGCTTTAATCCTATCTTTTTTATCGCCTCTTCCGCGTAACTAACGACGCGTTTATCTTTATCAAGTTCTAATTTGTAGTTCTTGTAACTCTCCGCTATCTCTATTGCGATCTTCGCCTTCGGATATTTTTTCTGGATGCCGTCTTTGATCTTATCCAGCATCTTCTCCTGTTTCTTGATCCCTTCTAGGTCGAAATTGCGTAGGAAAACGGTAAGTTCCGCCTCGCCAACGCCGCCCTTGAACTCGTCTACCCACCAGATCGGGTCGCGCTTTTCGCAGTTTTCCGGCCATAAGTCTTCGCTCATCTTCGAAACAAATTCGGAGAGCACCTTTGTGGCGTTTAGATAGATCCCTTTGCCGTATCCTGGAAATGCGGAGTAACCGGTAACCTTTACTTTTCCCTTGAATCCGTTGAAAGACTCGACGTCTATTTCGCCGAGCCCGCTGCCATCTACCGTATATGCGAAATTTACGCCGAATTCTTTTAGATCGACCAGCTCTGCGCCAATACCTAACTCTTCATCGGCGATTATAGCTATCCTTATCTTGCCGTGCTGAACTTCCGGATGGCCTTTATAATAGTTGGCAAGTTCGACGATCGCGGAGAGCCCAGCTTTGTCGTCGCCACCAAGCAGCGTTGTTCCGTCGCTTGTTATTATCGTGTGCCCGATGCAATTTTTAAGCTTCGGTTCCGTCTCTGGAGAGAGCGACAGCTCTGAATTTCCTGTATACGTTATCTTCTGGCCTTTATAGTTCTCTATGATCTGCGGTTTTATATTTTTCCCCGGCGCTTCTGCTGCGGTATCGAGGTGCGATAGAAATCCTAAGACCGGCACCTTTTTCGATTTATTCGCTCCCGAAAGATTTTCAGGTATCGTTCCATAGATAAACGCGTTCTCCTTCATGATAAGTTCCTGAACGCCCGCGTTCTTCAGGTCTTCCAGCACTAACTTCGCAAGTTCGAACTGGCCCTTGGAGCTTGGAACTGTTTTGGCTTCGGGTACCGCCTGCGTATCGATCTTCACGTATTTCAAGAAACGTTCGACTAGCGCTTTTCTGTTTATCATATGGGTCTCCTTTGGAATAATTGATTATCCAGAACTTGTAGCGTTGTCAACCTATCTCGCATGAAGCAAATATCGCCGACCTTCTTTTCAGTGCAAAGAAGAGGATGCATGCAATGGGTATCCCGTGCCATATTATGACAAGGAGCGCCGGCGGTACAAAACCTGCCATCATAGCCGAAAATGCCATTCCTCCGCCAAAGCCTGCGGTCATGGTCATCGCGGACATCGCCATAACGCGGCCCCTAATACTGTCTTCGCTCCTTTGAAGAACGATTGAATAGGAAACGGTTGCTGCGGTGTCGAAGATACCGGCAAGAAACGCTGCGATCATAAAGAACGACCGATCGAAACTTTGAAACGTAAGTATCCAGAATATGCTCATCAGAACGGTTGAATAGACGAACATCGATTCAAGGTGCAACTTTTTGCCGAATTCCGTGCAATTGAGCAACAGGACGCTTACGATACTTCCCACTCCCCACGAAGCAAGTAACAGCCCGTAAACCAAGCTTGGATCGGAGGGAAGCGCCATATCGCTAAATATCGGCATTGCGATATTGTGCGAGCCGCTGCCGACGCCATCTAATAGCCTTACCAAAAATATAAAGAAGATGAACGGCGATGCCTTTGCCAGAGTTTTCAAGGCGCTTGAGAAGCCCTCGCTTGCCACAACTTCCTTCGTTGCGGGCGAGCGCTCTTGCGTTATGATCGGAAGCATCGCAAGGATGATGAACGATACGAGATATGAAAGCCCATCGACGACGAACGCGCCTCTGTAACCTATCATGTTAATAACAAATGCGGCGCCAAGAGCTCCTACCGCCACGGTTAGGCAGTTCACGATCTGAAACCAGGAATTCGCCTTAAGAAGATCTCCCCCCGGAGCCAAAAGCGGCAACGCCGCCTGAAAATTTATCATGAAGAAATTATTGAAGATGCCTAATGCGATCTGCACGGCGAAGATAAGCGTAACTATCGACCTGTCGGGCGCAACGGCAATAAGAAGCATCGATGCCCCAAGCAAAAGATCGCTTATCATCATGGAACGTTTTCTATCCAGCTTATCGGCAAGTGTCCCAAGGTACGGAGAGGCAAGGCAGGCGGTTAAGATCCGAACCGCCATGGAAAGGCCTGTTATCGTCGGAGATCCGGTCTTTAATAGGATGAACAGATTGATCGCCACCATATTGAAGTAAGAGCCGGATCCGGAAATAAAGCGGCCCATCATTAATATATAAAAATCCTTCGATCTGTTCATAGGTCTTATGTCATTGCGATGCAGAAGCCGAAGCAATCTCCTACGTTGAATCTTGGGAGATTGCTTCGCTTCGCTCGCAATTCGCGCTTCTACATCAGCTGCCCAGCATCACATAGTATGGCCTTACGGCTATCTTTTTCATAAACTTTCCTCCTCGATTTTAGCTCGTCCTCGAATTGAACGAGCTTGTTTAAACTCGAAATAGTCTTTGGTATGTAGAGATTATAGAGCGAGCCTTTTTTCACAAGGTCCGTACCTATCGGATACGAAGGATAATAAACGCGCCATTCGTCTATAAACGAAAGCCACTTGCCTATCTTCTCTTTTTTAAAACCGCATTCGTCCTTCAAATAAGCAAAGGCATCTTCTGCAGACAAACGCTCCTCGACGAACATATTGTACCATACGTTGTAGAGCGCCTTTTTGCAGAAATGTTCGCGCGCGGTAGTTATTTCTATCGACCGCTTCAGTTCTGGCGCCAGCGATAGCATGAACCTTGGCGCCGTTTCCGCGATCCCTTCATTGATCGGAGTTTCCGAACTATAAAGAAGGTCAAGAGTTGCTTCTACTCCGACAAACCCGTAGTAGAACATCATCTCTTTATATAGATAGTAAATGTGATGGCCGGGTATCAGCTCGTGCATGAGAGTCCGCATTGTGGCCAAACTATCTTTCTTATGATCTCCAGATATGCAGATCGCGCCGTCGCTGTTCCCTTCATATATATAATAGCACGGAGGAAGATCTTTCTTCGGGCGAACGAGTTTTATCTTTGACGCATCGAGGAGCTGTTCAACGTCGCCGCCGTGGAAGATGTTCGGCAAGATATCCTTCTTGCAAATATCCTTAAGCATCTCTATCAGCAATCTTACCGTCTTATCGCTCACCTTCCCCGTATCGGCGTTTTTTTGCTCCGCATGAAATTCGGAGTAATCGTTATAGGCATATTTACCAAGCACGGAATTAAAATCCAACTTTAGGGCCGCCAGATCGTATGGCTTGGGTGGGACAACGTCCAAGACATCTTTAACAACTCCGGTCAGATGTTCGCCGGTAAGTTTTGACGATCCCGTTTCTAAAAGGCTGCGAAGCGACCTTATCTGTGAGACGATATATGTCTGCCTAAAGAACGGCGCATCGTCTTCAATGTAACAGGCCTCTTCTTCAAGAAGATAGAGGCGGCCCACTATCGCACCAACGCCCAACTTTTTCCAGGCGGCTACATATCTTTTCAGATAATCCGGGCCAAAGTAGTTGAATACGATGGGCTTGTCGCCAACGAGCCGGTCGGCCGCTAAAGCAAGTATCACGAACTTTTCGGGCGTCATCAACTGTTCAAAGTTCCGTTCAAACATTTAGTCCCCCTTCAGTTATGTGTTTATAGCAATACGGGTTGTTGCCGAGCTCGCCTGTCGCCGACGAACCCATGGCAAGGCATCCGCCTCTACAGGCATCGCCAGATGTGCAACCAGAGCAAGAGCCTTTAAGATCGCCCGCACAAAAATTTCGGTTATAGGAAAACGCATCGGCGCCCTCCCAGATATCTTTTAACGTCTGCTTGTGAAGATCGCCCGCGATGAACTTTTCGTTTTGAAGAGAGAGGCAGCCGACGACGTTGCCGTTGCTCTGTATGCCAACGACATATCTGCCGGCGTTGCAGCCGCTCCACTCCATATCGCCCCAGATATCGGCGGCTATGCCGTGGCAATAGCCGATGGAATCTGCCGGCATAACGTTCATCTTGATCAATTTCTTTTTGAATAGCCCCTGCGATTCACGAATGAACTCGATAAGCTCGACATATTGTTCTTTAGATACGACGATAGGAGAAGAACCGCTCCCTGCTCGCCCAAAGGCATTGACGACCTGCACCTGCCACAGGTCTATTCCTAGATCGGAAAGATATTGCCTTAAATGCGGCAGCCATTCGTAATTTAGTTTGTTCACCGACGTTGCAACGACGACCTTGATGCCCGCCTTTTTGAAACGCTTTATAGCACCGCTTACACGATCGAACGAACCCTTGGTCTGGCGAATTATATCGTGGACGTTTTTCATTCCATCGACGCTCAAACCTATATTGTACATCCCGATCGATCTTAAGTAGTCGATGTCCGCGTCGGTCACATGATATCCGTTGGAAACAATGGAGAGCGTCTTGCCCGTCGATGCGATGTGGCGGCAAAGCTCTCTCCAATGCGGCCAGATAAAAGGCTCGCCGCCGGAGAGCGTAATATATTCGGAACCTAGAGCTACTAGCTGATCCACAACCGAGATCCACTCTTTAAGCGTCAGCTCATTTTCTCTAGGCTTGCTATTCGCGGAAGAACCGCAGTGGATGCAGTGCATGTTACACTTGAGCGTTACTTCAAGTGCTGCCACTGCCGGAAAATATGCCGTTCCTTGATATATCTCAAGTTTTGTCATAGCGGTTGGGGAACCCTTATGAATATAAATGCATTTCCTGCATATGCAATTTTTGCATATTTTACCAGCCGAAAGTGCAAAGGCAAGGAATTATTTTTATTGGCTTAAAGAATGGCTTTGTAACTCACTGTTTAATAATAGTTTTTAGTCGTGGACTTTTTCTGAAATTCCTATAGAAGGCTTTGCCCTATGAAACTTGGAAACGAAATATTATTATCAAAACAAAAAGAGCTGCTTAAAAACAAGCGCGTCGGAGTACTTGCCCATGTGGCGAGCATCGACTCAAAGGGCAAACACATCGTCGATCGTTTAATAGATGAAGCGAAGGACGGCGGCTGGAAGGTAACTGCCCTCTTCTCTCCAGAGCACGGCCTAACCGGCATCGCGCAGGATATGGAGACCGTGAAACACGGCAAATTCCAAATTTCAAATCCCAAATCACAAATAAATTCCAAATTACAAATTCCAATTTACAGCCTTTATGGAGATACTTTTGCATCTCTTTCGCCAACGCCGGAGATGATAAAAGATATCGACGTAATGGTGATAGATCTGCAGGATATCGGAAGCCGCTATTACACATATGCCGCAACGGTAGCCCTTGCAATGCGCGTCTGCCTTGCAAAAGGAGTTGAAGTTATAATTTGTGATCGTCCAAATCCGATAAACGGAGTCGATACGGAAGGGCCGGTATTAGATCCGGAGCTTAGGTCTTTCGTTGGAATGTTCCCGATACCTGTTAGGCATGGGCTAACGATAGGCGAGATAGCGCAGTACGAATACGAGAACGAGCCGAAGAACGCAAAGTCGGCGCGGGCGGATCTATTTCATGTAGTTCAAATGGAAGGCTGGAATCGCGAATGGTATTTTGACCAGACGGGGCTTAAATGGGTGAACCCATCTCCAAATATGCGCTCGCTAACCGCTGCCCTTTTATATCCCGGCATGTGCCTGCTTGAAGGGACAAACATTTCAGAAGGCCGCGGGACACAGACACCGTTCGAAACAATTGGAGCGCCATGGATCGACGGGAAGGTGCTCGTTAAAAAGATGCGTTCATTGAAACTCAAGGGCGTCGATTACGACCCTGTGGTATTCACTCCAACATCGCGCAAATTCGAAGGGGAACGCTGCGAAGGGCTGCAGTTCATAATCACCGATAGAAACAAATTCAAACCATACTTAACAGGTTTGGCGCTGATACATGCGATAGCCGCTCTCTATCCGAAAAATTTCAAATGGCGCAAAGAGGCCTACGAATTTGTCGATGATATCCCGGCGATAGACCTGCTTACAGGCAGCCGATTCTTTCGAAAGCTTGTGGATAAAAATAAACCGTTCGAAGATATTGCCAAGCTCGCCTAAATCTACTTATACCACTTTTCCTTCGGTTGATAACTTGTGAGGAGTTTTGATTTCTGCTCGAACCTGGCTATTGCGAGCGCGATCAACTCATCAAGCAATTTTGAATAAGGAACTCCGCTTGCTTCCATCAATTTCGGATACATGCTTATAGATGTGAAACCAGGTATCGTGTTCACTTCATTGAAATAAACTCCAGACTTCGTGACGAGAAAATCTACGCGCGCCATTCCGCAAAGGTCCAGCATCTTGAACGCCTTAATCGCCATCTCCCTGACTTTTCTTTCGGCATCCTTTGGAAGGCCCGCCGGTATCAGCGTCTTCGATTTTCCATCGACATATTTCGCATCGTAATCGTAGAACTCGTTCGACGGGACAACTTCGCCGGGGACGGAGGCAATTAGGTCATCGTTGCCTAGCACCGCCACTTCTATCTCGCGCGCCTTCTCTACGCTATTTTCAACGATAACTCGGCGGTCGTACCTAACGGCATCGGCTATCGATTCCTTCAGTTCGTTTCTATCGTGCGCCTTTGATATCCCAACGCTTGAACCAGAATTCGCCGGCTTTACAAATAGCGGATATTTCAATTCGCTTTCTATGCGCTTAACAACCTTATCTGCTTCATCCTTAAACTCCTGCGACAGAAACCAAACGGCTGGAGAAACATTAATGCCGTTAACTTTTGCAATATCTTTCTGAACTATCTTATCCATTCCAACGCTTGAACCGATGACGCCCGCGCCAACGTACGGCAGCCCCGCCATTTCAAATAGTCCTTGGATCGTGCCATCTTCGCCGAACGTTCCATGCAGAACCGGAAAAATCACATCGAGCGGCGTTATCTTGCCGGTCGATAGATGAAAAAGACCCTTTTTGTTTGGGGCTGGAAGTATCGACACCTCTTCATTATCGCCCGGCGTCTTGGCGCTCTTGAATAATTCTAGAACGTCACTTCCTGCGAACCATCTTCCATCTTTCGTTATGCCTATCGCAGTTACTTCGTACTTGTTCTTATCGAGCGCATTTATAATGGATGTTGCAGATACAAGCGAAACCTCGTGTTCACCGCTTCTTCCGCCAAAAATAACGCCGACTTTAAGTTTATTTGTCATATGTTTCGATGATAGTTTTTGTTGGTGTTCACGTCAAACACTTTTCTTCACCCAACCAGGGACATACTTTGAGTATTTTCGCTTGGTGGCGACATCCAGATCTTTGTATTTGCCTATTATCTTTCGGCATATCGCAGAACCGCAGCGGCATTTCATTATCCATTCATCGGCACCGACAGTCACGTAATCGTAGGTTATCTCTTCGCCCTTCTTTATATCACGCATTGCCGCCAGATCCTTATTATTCACGATCCCCGCATTTGGTTCGCAAGAATGGTTTAAGAATTTGGCTGGCGGCTCGCTTAACAGATATTTGTCCTTGGAAAGCGGAAATGAGTGGTCGTGAACGGCCTTGGGCATTTTTGCCAGTTCTTCGGCGGTAACTATCTTGCCTTTACGCCTTAAAATCAGTTCGCCCTTTTTAATATCCGCCTTCGCAAAGACACCTTTGCCCCTGAACTTTGTCTTTCCTATACAAACCTTGCTCTGCATGGTTTTAAAGATGCCACAGTTTATATCCAAAAACAAGATTGATTAACGAGAAGCCTTTATATAAGGTGCCTCCATGCTTAGAAAAGTTCACGTAGAAAAGATAGCTCATGCGATAACCGCTTCGCTTGCGGCGGAGCATCATCTTAAGGCAGCGGAAGAAGCGGTGGCGGGCAGGATAATCAGCCTTATAGGCGAGAACATGGATGCCGAACGCGCGCTGGATGATGAAGCGCACAAGCTGCTAGATAAGAATCGCAAGATGATCGGCGGCGATATCGACGAATCAAGGGCATTCGCCATGATAAAGAAGCAGCTCGCAAAGCAGAAAGGGTTCACCCTTTAATATGAGACTCACCGACGACCGAATAAATTTTCTTTCACATCATATAGTGAAAACTCTTGTGCGCGAGGGACTAGCCGCATTTAGCGACGAGGCACACACGAGCCAAGAGATCAAAAAACTGATGATCAAATTCTTAAAGGCCGAAGAGGTGATCGATCAAAAGGTGCGAACAAAGGTAGCTTCTATCAAACGCAACATTCCTGAAGGATCGAACGAATGGGATGCCCTATTCGAACAGTTCTACCGCGAAGAGATGACCAAGATAAAATAACCTTAAGGGGACATTAATATGGAAAACACAATATCCACAAAGCTTGATTGGAAAAACGGCGCATGTTGTTCCGCAAATTTTGGAGCGGTCGATACGATATCGGTAACTTCAAAAACTGCCCTGGCCGACAATCCAAAGGCATGGTCACCGGTTCACATGTTGCTTTCTGCGGCTGAAACATGCTTTTTCGTAACGTTCCAGATGATCGCAGATAAATCGCACGTAAGTTTTTCGCATTTTTCGTCCGAGGCAACCGCTGAAATTGGAATGCCGGACGGTAAGCATCATGCCATAACCTCAATAACTATAAAACCGAAGGTAACCCTTATTAATGAAGCAGACAGGCAAAAATTAGACGTCTTATTCCAAAAAGCCGAAGAATATTGCACAGTTGCCAACTCTTTGAACTTTAAAGTTGTTATAGCCGTATAATTCCTTAATCCCCCCTTGACTTCAGCTTCAGCATCATTATATATGGCGCACCGGTTCAGATTGGCACTCTATTGGTTAGAGTGCTAAGACCAAACAAATAAAGGGAGGAACATATGTCAGCAAAGTTCAAACCGCTACACGATCGCGTCCTCGTAAAGAGGCTCGGCGAAGAAGAAAAAACAAAAGGCGGCATCATCATTCCTGATTCCGCAAAGGAAAAACC
>CAIPVD010000133.1 GCA_903868375.1 uncultured delta proteobacterium | reverse complement strand
TAGGCCAGGGCAATTCGGTAACCGGTATGAACCTCCTTTTTAAGTTCTGAGATAAAAATGTTTTGTTTTACCCCGAAAAGGGAATCTGCATTCAGATGGAACAGACTAATTCCCCTGGGCAACAGGGAAGTTTGGTATTCAGCAAGATGGATTGGCTGGCAAAGAGCGCCAAGCGTAGATGTTCTCCGAGCCAGTTGATGGTAATGCCTAAAAGCGTGATCGTCTGTGCGATGGAATATGAGAAGATGCCTCCATCTATGTCATTGCGAGGGAGCAATAGCGACCGAAGCAATCTCCCAAACGCAACTAAATTAGGGGGATTGCCACGCCCCTTCGGGGCTCGCAATGACAGATTGCCGAAATATCTCCAGCACGAAGATTATCACACGGTGATGATGGAAAAGTTGGAAGCGCTTACTGCAGAAATAAAGAAAGATCATCCAGATGCAAAGTTCAAGTGCTATGCAGATACCGGCCCTGTGCTTGAAAAAACTTGGGGGGCGCTTGCTGGTTTGGGTTTTATAGGAAAGAATACACTTTTGATCGTGCCAGGCGTGGGTTCGCAGGTGGCGCTGGGTGTAATTGTTACAGATGTAGACTTACCGCAGGGTGAGACCGCTCGAATTTTTGAAGGGTGTGCCGATTGTGATAAGTGTATCAAGGCTTGTCCTCACGGCGCCCTCGTTGCTCCCTACGTATTAGACTCCAGAAAGTGCATTTCTTATAAGTATTTCATTGAAAAGCGTGAAGGCGGATGCGATATATGCCAAGATGTATGTCCCTTTAATAAGTTAATAAGTTAATGAGTTAATGAGTTAATGAGTTAATGAGTTAGTGAGTTATTGAGTTTCGGAGTTAATCCATAAACTCACCAACTAGAGAGAAACCTATGACTAAGAAGCAGCCCCCAAAGTATATGGAAAGTTATTTCATTCATGGCGATAACGTATCTCCGCAATGGGACTACAGCCATCATTTGAATCCTCCGGTCACCGAATCTGTTACCTATCGCCTGGAAAGCGCCGAACGTGGCGCGGCCGGATTTGCTTGCTATGCCAACCTTGCCGAGCAAGCCGAGCATCCGATCTACATATATGAACGGCTTAACGAACCGACGACAGGCATGCTTGAAGACAGGCTAGCGGCGGCGGAAAAGGGCGAATCGGCGCTGACCTTTTCAACTGGCATGGCGGCGATATCGGCGATCTCATGCCTTCTTACCGGGAACGGCGATCATATTGTTAGCCACGACTCTATTTACGGTTGCACCTATTCTTTATTTTCCAACTGGATGCCTCGCCGTGGAACAACGGTCACATTTGTCAATATGGTTAAGGAAGATGACTGGTTCAAACATATCAAGCCGAACACGCGCATCGTCTATTTTGAAACGCCGATCAACCCGACGCTGGAACTTTTAGATATAGAAGACATTTGCAAACGCATAGCCCTGATCAATAAAGGCCGTCCGGAAGATAAGCGGATCTACGTTGTGGTCGATAACACCTTCGCATCGCCATATTGCCAGCGCCCCATAGAACTTGGCGCAGATATTGTTCTAGCGTCGCTAACCAAGCACATCTGCGGATTTAATACATGCATGGGCGGCGTTGTAATTGTCCCAAAGAAATTATACAATCCGCTTCTCATGTACAGAAAGGACTTTGGCGGCGTATTACATGGCAGGAGCGCGTGGCCCATTTTGGTTTATGGCCTGCCGACGCTTGCTTCGCGCCTTCGCCAGCAGATGGCAACGGCTATGGAAATATCAAAGTTCCTTACCGCTCATCCTAAAGTCGAAGACGTTCATTACCCGGGACTTGAAACATATCCTCAATACGAACTGGCAAAAAAGCAGATGAGGTCATACGACGGTTCTTTTGCGCCCGGTGCACTTTTGCATTTCATCCTTAAAGGATCGCCGCAGGAGGCAAAGAAGAAAGGCGTTAAGCTCATCGATTGGCTCGCCAAGAACTCTATCTGCTATACGCTAGCAGTAAGCCTCGGATGCGTTAAGACCTTGATCGAGCATCCATCTTCCATGACCCATTCGGCGATACCTTTGGAAGAACAGTTAACCGCGGGCATCCAGCCGGGCGGTATCAGGCTCTCCATAGGCCTCGAAGACCCTAAAATGCTGAAAGAAGAGATGGAAAAAGGTTTAGCGCAGATCTAATCAGACCTTATTTAATAACTTCGATTTCAGAATGCAGATGGCGGATGAGCCTGGATTGAAGCTAGCTTCCGTATCATTGCGTAGGATAGTTTAAAGTTGCCACAGAGTTCAGAATGCAGCGCTTCAGAAATGTAGCCAAAAGATAACAGAATATCCAAACAAGACATACATTCGGCAATTGAAGCAGTTGAAATATTGAAGAACCTGCATCTTTCTTTTGGATATATTCTTCCGTTACCTTCAGACAGGTTGAGTATCGCGCTGGATAGCGCCCTTTTAAATTGATCTACAAGATAACCTTCTCCTCTAGGAAGTGTGCGTGTCAGGGATGGCACCCTTTTTGCTACTTCCAATAGTACGCAATACGCTTTCAGTCTGTGATGATTCATAAACTTATTCTCCTTTCGTTGTTTGGAAGGCCCGATGCCTTCACAAGCGGAGGCATTGGGCCTCCCAAACAACCGTTGAAGGTAAAATGTTCTATCATCACAGACTGAAAGTATATGAACTGGCTTTATCAACAGCAAAAAGGGTGCCATCCCTGACACGTAATTGGCCTTACTACTTGTCGGATCAAGCAAAGAGGGCAACATCCAGTATTATTCTTAATATTGCTGAAGGGAATGGAAGATATGGCTTAAAGGATAGAAAAAAGTTCTTCAATATTGCTTCCGCATCTGCAAAAGAATCGGCTTCGGCATTTGATATTGCATACGCTTATGATCTTACATCTCAAATCGACTACCAGCGCATGCAAGACGACCTTCTCCAGGTCGTAAAGATATTATCGAAGTTATCTTAAATCCTCACATCCTAATCGATTTTATCGAATGTATACATTTAAGCTATCTTAACAGCGATCGCCTTTAAATAAAGCGCTTCTGGGAAACCTTTTAATAGTGGGTGATCCTTATCTTGAACGCCGCGGAAGATCACTTCATGGCCGCGTCCCACCTTTTCGATCGTTTCAAGAACCGTTCTTTCCAAAATATTTTCGGTGATGTTGTGGGAGCAGGAGCTAATGAAAATAATACCGCTCTTATTAAGAAGCCGTAAGGCATCGGCGACCAATTTTTTATAACCCAAAAGCGCATTCTTTAGGTTGGCGTGCCCCTTAACGAAAGACGGCGGATCCAAATGGATGAAGTCGAATCTTTCGGTGCATGTTTTTAAATAGTCAAAAACGTCGGCCTTTACGAATCGAATATTCTTGTGTCCGTTAAGTGCGGCATTATTCTCGGCCATAGAAATGGCATCCGCTGAAGAATCTACGCTCGTGATATTTCTTGCGCCATTCGCAATCTGGCAAGCAAACCATCCCTGATAACAGAACGCGTCGAGACAATTGCCTCGCGCCAGCTCCTTTGCTTTCAGCCTAAAACCGCGATAATCGAGATAGGCTCCGGTCTTCTGCCCGTTCAGAACATCAACATCGAATTCTTGATCGCCTTCAAAAATTTTCGCCACCGACTTTTCGCCGAAGATGATCTTTTCAATAAGCGGCATGCCTTCTT
>CAIPVD010000132.1 GCA_903868375.1 uncultured delta proteobacterium | reverse complement strand
GTCGAGAAGGTTGAGCATGTCTTGCATCGAGCACGATACGAAGAAATATTGCTGCGTGAGCCTCAACTTTTTGCCAGCAACAGGTTCGTCGTTGGGGTAAAGGACCTTTGTGATCGTCTCCGAGAACATCTTTTCTTGCACCGCCGCGTAATATTCGCCGGCGTTGAACGATTTAAAATCGAACGATTCGCACGCCTCCGCGCTCCAAAGCCTTAACGTGTTGCAGGTGTTTACGCGATAGCCCATGATGGGCGTGTCGTAAGCCATTCCCCGCACCATCTGCTGGGGGATCCAACGGACGCGATATCGGTCGGTCTCATCGGTATAAGCTTCGGTGTGCCCGCCAAGCCCCACATTATATGTTACCGAAGGCTTGGCTATTTCCCACGGATTTCCCTGTCTTAGCCACTTGTCGGTTACTTCTACCTGCCAGCCGTCGCGGATCTCCTGATCGAAGATGCCGAATTCGTAGCGGATGCCGTAACCGATAGCGGGGTATGTGAGCGTTGCGAGAGAATCGAGATAGCAGGCGGCAAGCCTTCCCAAACCTCCGTTGCCAAGTCCCGGTTCTTCTTCTTCCGCTAGCAGTTCATCAAGTTCGAAGCCTAACTCTTTTACTGCGGCGCGGACCTCTTTTTCGATGCCTAAGTTCACGAGATTATTGCCGAGGCTCGGTCCCATCAAAAATTCTGCCGAAAGATAGCAGGCGACCTTAAGCGAACGTCCGGCATAGGCTTCGACCGAATGTCCCCACAAGTGTTGCATGCGGTCACGAACAGTTAGTGCAAGCGCCTTGTAGTATTCATGCCGGCTTGCGGTCGCCGGCACCTTGCCGATGGTATAGGTAAGATGGTCGCGCACAGAGCGCCTAAGAGTTTCGATATCGTTGTCGATCCGGTTGTTTTCCTGCGGTAACTTTTCGTTCATTCGTCTTCTCCCTTGGAATGTGGATTTGAACTATTTGCGCGAAAAAGTCAAATGGTATGGTGGTGATTTAGATTATGTAGAGCGCTACAATTTAAAATGCCCGCCGATTCCGCTCAAAATGGCTTGCACCGCAAGGGCGGCAAGGATCAATCCCATAACTCGTGTGATCACATCGATTCCCGTTCTTCCCAGCCACTTCTGAAAATGCGATGCCCATCGCAGTGTGAGCCACGTTATCAAAAGAATGCCTAGCAGAACGATTGTAATGACGGCCTGTTCCGGCACCGAATATATATCATTGTCTGTCTGCATGATAACCGCCATGATAGTGCCAGGACCTGCGATGTACGGCAACGCGATAGGAAACACCGACACATCGCGTTCAGCATGTTTATGCTGTTCATCGACATGTACTCCTTCCAGCTCCGCATCGAGGATCATCTTCAGCGAGATTAGCAGCAGCACAAGACCGCCCGCCACCTGAAAGGAATGTAGCTCGATGCCTAAGTGATCGAACAGGATCTGGCCCAAGACGATAAAGACGATGAGAATGCAGGCCGAGATAATGACGGCCTTTGTGGCAATCCGGCGTTTTTCATGAATTTCTTTTCCGCTGGTTGCGGAGAGAAACAGCGGAACCGTTCCAATGGGATCGATGACGACATAGAATGTAACAGCGGCTTTAATGATATGTTGAAGCATGAAAGACTTTATACATGGTTGGAGAGGGGAAATGAAGAAAATAAATTGTGGAAAACACAAGGCTTAGTAATTAAGTGTGTGTCATCTGAATATATTACGTTAGCAGACATTATATATTGCAACACGGCCACAATCTGTTAAGAGATAAAATAATAGGTGAATAGATATTTAGGAGGAGATTAAACATGACATTAAAAACAATACTGGCTTTATCGGGGTTATCGGTAGTTTCAATAGTAACTATTGCCTATGGTGTTTATAATTACGCCATAAAAAAATATTACCCGATTATGATTGTGCCCTCGAAAATATTTAATGTTACTACCGATACTGAAAAGTATTTTATAACTATAACCAACAGAAGACCCGATAGCCTCTATGGTGTCGGCATAAGATTTGATGTTGACGCAAACTCAAACCAGCCAATAATGATTCAGAAGGCTGGTGGTTTGAGCATGCTAGATGATAGTTTGAGTGACACTGTTGGCAATCTGAAAATCAACCGAGAGGTTGAAGTTACACTAGTAACTGACACTAGAAATCAGAAACAGTTCTATATGGTTCGTTTATTAAAACTAGATAGTAAAAAGGAATTGGAAGTATATCTTCCGCCAAAAGCGACCATACAAAGCAAGGTTAAAGAGTATACAGCGGATTCTAAAATGTCCACATATTCTAGCCTTAAAAATATGCCAGCCATGTCTACTAAGTTCGATCTCATGCCATATTTGTCTGACGAAGAAAAAGTCGACTTAAAAAATGGACTAATAAAAGTACGGCCTTCTATAATTGCAAAATCAAATACTGCTAAATAAACCATGCTAAAAAATACTAGTATTTACACTTTTTTAAAACGTAACAGGTCAAGATAAGCCCCAGTGGCTGACGGGATTATGGCGCTCTCGCGACATTCTCGTTATCAGGAGGAAGGAAACTTCGGACAAGAGAAGCTTGCACTGTGACTAATAAAGATTTGAGATCATTCTTGGTATAAGCGTAGGCATCATTCCGGAATTAACCGCATCGTTCACCTGAACAATATTGATTGGCGCAGTTTTCCACGCCGAATTTAGCTGCTCTAAGATCAGTGGATTTGTTTCGGCTGCGGTCGCTATTTTCGTATTATCGTTCGTCATCGCCTGCAGAATATGCAGTTCGTCGTTATAAGGTTCCGTCATCCATGGGGTGATTACCTGTTCGTTCAAATCTGTTATAAGTACGGCCGGAACCGTAGCTTGCTGCATCCACTGCGAATCTATCTTTAAAGTATTCCAGATATATTGCTGAATCGCTGGACTTAATGTGTTAGGGCCAAAATAAATAATCCGGCCGCTGTCTTTCCAAATGTCTCCCAGGGTTTGCTGCATCAAATCTCCCGATGGCGCCGGCGCCAGGAGATTTGGAAATTCATTAAGAACTGTCTGGAAAAAAGCATCTGCTTCTGCCGTTGACATCAGGCCATCCGGCTGTGTGTCGCTATAAAGGTGCCCAGCATAGCTGACGATAATAATTATTTCATCGGGATTTTCCTTTAAGAATTGTTTGATCTGATCGAAAATTCCATTCGTGCCCATAAAAGGTGCCGAAAGCCACATATGTTCACTGTAATATTGTCCACCCTGAAGAGCGACTCGCAGGTCCAAGTATCGAACACCGGCTTGCAGCTGTTGCAAAATGGGCACAGACTGTGTCCTGGCGTTCAATAGCTGGTTTGCATTTGGCGGGCCATCGATATGCTGACTGGGGTCGTTAAGTATTTCACCAATGCACGGCTGACTGTTCGAGTTCATTGCGGACGACGCCGCATCATGGCTTCCGAGCAATACTATTTGTTTCAGCGTTACATTAGACAAAGCTCTTTGATTTTTAGACATCCAACTGGAATAATCAACAAGCGAACCCCCGGCACTACCACACCCTGAAAATGATAATGTTATGATCACCAGACAAATTAATTTAGATATTAGATTTTGTTTCATGATGTTTCATTAATATCATTATGATTTTTTTGCTGCAGCTCACGAAAAAAAGTGGGGTGGCTGACGGGATTCGAACCCGCGACATCCTGAGCCACAGTCAGGCGCTCTACCGCTGAACTACAGCCACCATAAGAAATATGTGTGAGCTGCAGCAAAAAAATCATCCAATATTAAAAGAACCGACGGGATTACGAAGCTCTCGCTTCGTGCACCGTATTGTGAAGCCTCGCCACCCAACCTTGTTGGGTTCCCGGCTCGGCTTATCATTTAAATTGTCCCGCCAAAATCGGCGGTACCTGCGCTGTCGAACCCGCGACATGCCTTCCGCCACAGTCTACAGCCACCATGATTCAAACGTGGAAGGCAGATATAGCATAACGCGGGAATAATCAACCACTTTTTATAGGTGAAGAAATAAATTGTAAATTGCCTCCCTTTGGTCTATTTTGCCGACAGATCATGGCTAACAAATATAAAATACTTATTGTCGATGACGATGTTGACCTTGTTCAACTTTTGAGCATGCGCTTTAAAATGGCGGGCTTTGATACCGTAAGTGCAAACACGGGATTAGAGGCGATCGAAGTGGTAAGGGATAGCAAACCAAACCTTATCCTCCTTGATTGGAACATGCCAAGCGGAACGGGCGATTCTGTAATGGAATTCTTTAAAGCAAAGGAGATCGCCGATCACGTCCCGATCGTTGTCCTAACCGCTCTATCCGAACCTTGGGTAGAAGAGAGCGCAAAGAGCCTTGGAGCAAGAGATGTTCTTTATAAACCCTTCGATACCGAAAAATTAATCGCCAGAATATCGGATATCCTCAAAAAAGGTTAGATTGACTAACCCGTAGCTGAAGCGTAAAATCCATATATGTTGATCTGGAGAAACACCGTTGCTTTATGTTGCTTAACCGTGCTGCTAGCCGGCGGATGTAGCGGTAGCAGCAATAAGCCCGACACTAGTACGCCATCAGGTTTGCCTACGACGGGCGGGCCGGTCGATGTGCCGGCTGCGGGTCCTGCGGAAGTCTCAGATTCACCAACGCCCATCTTGAAATTAACCGTTAGCGCCGTAACATCGAACAGCGTTTCCATTACATGGCAGCCACCCGCAGGTGCAACTAGCACGAACATTTATATAGCTCCTGAACCGGCGGCAAACGTTGGCGGGCAAATGCCATCCGAGATCTTGGAAGTATCGGCTGCGGCCAGCGCAACTTCTTACACGATAAATAAGATAGCTGCGGCGACCGACCTTTTTATAAGGGCCGAAGCTGTGGTTCCTAGCGGCAATATATCCGAACAAACGCACGCACGAACGATAGGCGGCCCGCGCGCAGATCTGGGTACTAGCGCTTTAAGAGAAGTGCATGGTTTTGCCCCGAACGTTCTGCAGATAGTTCTGGCAAATGGCGTCGGTGCCACGTGGCAAGACGGCACATGGGCAGTTAAGCGAAGGG
This sequence comes from uncultured delta proteobacterium, assembly GCA_903868375.1. Taxonomy (GTDB): domain Bacteria; phylum UBA10199; class UBA10199; family 1-14-0-20-49-13; genus CAIPVD01. The sequence goes on along the minus strand of CAIPVD010000132.1, from coordinate 8,042 downwards.
ATGGCAGCGCGATCAATGTTGTCAGTAAATGGCGGCATTCGATACCAGTTAGCGCCGACGATTTTACTCCGACAGCGAGCAACCCGCATGTTTATAATATCAATTCCGATAATGTCACGGCAACGGATCACAGAATATATCTGGTACTAGATCAGCCGATCGGTTCTACAGAAATGCTTCAGATAACCGGCCCTGCGGGAATTAATTTCAGGCTTCCTTTCAGCGATAGATATCTGGAAACGCCGGTCGTTCAGCTAAATCAGGTCGGCTATAATCCTCGCGCTAGCAAGCGCTGGGCATATGTTTCAGGCTGGATGGGCGATGGCGGCGGGCTTTCACTTGCGAATTTTCCTGGCACCGCCGAAATGCTGAAAGAGAACGACGATGTAAGGGAACTTGTACAAGGCGGCCTTACTTTAGCGGAACGCGCGAAGGCCGATTCAGATGCCGGTACGGACGTGGAAAATATCGATATTTCTAATGTGCCTACCGCCGAAGGAGTTAATTACAGGATCAGAATTCCAGGCGTTGGCGTTTCATGGCGCACGCAAATTAGCGAAGGCGCCGCGTTCCAGGCGTTCTATGTGGTAATGCGCGGGCTCTTCTTCAATAGATGGAGCGGCGATTTGCGAGCCAATCTAACTAACTGGAGCAGGCCGCAGGACCATGCGTTTAAAGACATAACGACATCGAACTCAAATAACGATCCGGCAACCATGTTCTGTAACAAGGCCGAATTGCCGAATGGAGACTGGGTTTATATCGATTGCCCGGTCCCGGCGTTTGATCTTCCGACAACGGTTGATCCTGCAACAGGGGCTCTACTAACGAACGACAGGCAGATAACCGGCGGTTATCACGATGCCGGCGATTACGATCAGCGGCCGATGCATACCGTCGTTCCGCAGGTTCTAATGCGAGCTTATGAATTGAATCCTTCCTTATATAAAGATGGGCAATTGAACATTCCGGAGAGCGGTAATAAAATTCCCGATATTTTGGACGAAGCACTTTGGGGAATTTCCGCTTGGGAACAATTGCAAGAGTCGGATGGAGGAGTGCGAATGGGTTTTGATACATATAAAAATCCGGATTATGCGCACGCCGATCTTGATGTACAGCCGTATTGGACATTCACCGAACAGGCGAACATCTCCGCAAGAGCCGCCGGATTATTTGCGCAGGCTTCAAGATTAGTTGCCTCTTTTGATAATGTAAGAGCAAGCAAGCTAAGCGATGAGGCTGTAAAGGCTTACACTTATGCCAAGGCAAAGGGTGCGTCTAATTACTTTTTATTATATCCTGCCGGAGAGCTTTACAAACTTACCAAGACCGATAGTTACAGGAGCGATTTTGAATCATTTTGGGTGAAGGTGCAACCAACCAGCCATTATAATTTCCCAAACTTTGCCGACTCCCAACTTTCGATGAGTGATTATGTGAGCAAGGACCCAGCTATTATAAATATTGATCCATCCGGATTAATGCCCGATTATCTGCAGGCTTATTACTCAAGCGGCGGTTCGTTCTCAACATATGGCCAGTTATTTGGAGCCACCGATCCCGATCTTGCGACGAGGACGATACCCTCGGTGATGAATTCTTTCATAAAGCAGGTGGTGGCTGATAAATACGTTGATGATACGATCAATTCGAATAATCCAGCGACTGCAAATCACGCACATAGAAATCCTAGAAGAAATAGCGATTCGCCAGATTGGGGCTTAAGCACTTCGGTAGGCAGATATCTTGATTCAGTGATCGCTGTTCTCCAGATGGGAATATTAACGAGCGCTACTGACAAACAGGCATATTTTGATTCCTTAAGTCTTGCGGCAGATTATATTCTTGGCGGCAATCCGAACGGATTTGTTTATATCACGGGCCTTGGATCAAGGCATCCAATGGAACCTCTGCATATGGATTCTCTCATCTTCACAAAAGAAGGAAAGGGGCCGATGCCGGGAATTCCAACGTACGGGCCGGTTGAAAACATCGATATAAACACAACATATTTGCAAGCTACAATGAAGGCGTTCTATCCAGATTTTAATACGCTTCCTCTTCTACTTAGATATGGCGATACTCGGCCGTTCGTAACGTGCAACGAGTTCAGCGTTTGGGAGATGCAGGGACCGCTCGCGGAACTCTTTTCGATCCTACTCGGGCCAAATATGATGCCATAACCATTGACACCGCCGCCAACTTTCGATAATCACACACCTAGGAACATAGGAACACAGTCACCCAGGAACGTTTAATGGAAGAAAAGGAACGGATAGAACGTGAAGCGCTGGTTTTTTTCCTGCAGCTTTACAACAAAAAGTTCGATACGAAGTATCGCCTTTTGCGAAAAAGAGAACGCCCCGATTTCGAGATAAGGGATAGGGCAACTGGCAAAGTTGTGGCGGTTGAAGTTTCGCATATCTTTCACGACAAGAAAGAGGCTATGATGCTTTTAGGCCGCGATGAAAGCGAGATACACGGCATCATTACGGCGGAAGACCACATGAAGGTCTTGCAGCGCTTATTAAAACTTAAGGCGGAAAAGATGCGTGGATATTCGTTCGACGGCGATATTATCCTTCTCATCCGCGATTATTCGATGACGTTCGATGCAAGATGGCTTTTCGACGAGAACCTTGGGCTAAAGATACCGCCGTCCGATTATAAAGAGATATGGTATCTTGGGCGTTCCAGGCCGATAGCAAAATGGGACCAGCTGCTTAGGTTCAAATAAGGGAGATAGATGAAGAAGATAAAATGTTGTTTGATAATGTGCCTGCTCGTTTGCATATTTTCTAATATGGCGTTTGCGGAAGTTCCAACGATAATCGATCATTTTGGCAACGATTTAAAATATACCTTCGGCGGTTGGCCAATGTTATTATTCGTTACCGGTGTCTTTGCAACACCAATGATCGCGCAAACCGACAGAAGCGCATCGAATCCTTTCAAGAACAACAGCCACCTTGGAACGTTCAACGACGTGGGGGACATTGTCGGAAGTGCCTACGTTGTCGATCCAAGTACCGTTGTCATATATGGCATCGGTAGAATAATAAAAAACGAAAAGGTGACGTTAACCGGCGAAACGCTCTTTGAAACCGTTCTTCTTACGGAAGGAGTGACCGGCGGCTTCAAGCTTGCGTTCAATAGGCAGAGGCCAAATGGCGGCAACTATAGTTTTCCATCGGCACATGCCTCTCGGTGTTTTGCATTTGCTGCGGTTTTAGAAACGATGCATGGGCCGCTTTACGGGGTGCCGGCGTATCTTGCAGCCAGCGCCATTTCTTTTTCGCGCATAGGCGCTCACCTTCATTACGTCTCCGACGTCTTCTTTGGCGCGGTCATTGGAAGCGCGATAGGTTGGGGAACGGCAAGTTTTCATAATAAACTTATGAACGACAAATACTCAATTGTTCCGACAGCTGGAGACGTCAAAGGCTTAAGCTTCAATTACAACTTTTAAGAGGAAATATGCAGCAGCAAATTGCGCTGGTCACGGCTATAATATTACCGTTCTTCAATATTCCACTCATCATTCGCATCATTAAGCGAAAGTCATCCAACGACGTAAGCCTTTGGTGGGCGGTAGGAGTTTGGGTCTGCACGATGCTCATGGCGCCGTCGGGATTTGCCTCGGCCGATATCGTTTGGAGGATGTACAATATCGTCAACTCGATACTATTCACCTGCGTGGCCATAACGGTCGTCTATTTCAGATTGAAGAATAGAAATCAGCGGACGATGTCTTTGAATTGAATGAGCGAGATCTTTGCTTTGTGCAGGGCATCTTTTAGCGAAATATTCTGCAGCACAACCATTTCATTTTCGCGCCCTTCGTTGTAGCTGTCTTTACATTCAGAACAATGTCCCGGATGGACCATGAACTCGGTGGTTCCGTGCGGGAGTTTTTCTATCGTCTTAAGCCAGCGATCTTCGAGCTTTGCGCTGGACGACAGCGCAAAGCCGCCGTAATTGCTCGTGCTGATAAATCCTCGGCTGCGCCAGTAAGAAGGTTGGCTCGCCGAAAGAAGCGCCGCAACAAACCGCCTGATGGTTGCCTGATACCACGGCGACCACAATCCTTCGCGCGGTGCGCGAATGGCCTCGATCCCGAACTCTCTTGCCACGCGTTCGATCGCATCGCGGACTACCGGGAACGTGTGAACGTGATGATGCCCATCTAAGTGCGATATTTCCGTGGTACGTTTTGCAAGCCGTTCGCATTGCGCGCGAAGTTCAGTGTAAACTTCGTCTTCGGATATCGCCTTTCGCAAGGACTTTAGCAAAAGTTTATTTCGCGATAGGAAATTGCCGTTCTCATCCACAAGGGTTGGGATCTTCTTCGGGTCGGTCAACGGCTTTCCCCACGTTAGTACCGCGTGCAGCCCAAGATCTGGGTGAACATTTGTCCGTGCGATCTCATCCATCGAAGCTTCAAAATCGGGAGAATTCGCCATGACGGAGGTTGAAGTTACTACGCCGTTTGCCATGCATTCAAGTATTCCGCGGCTGATGGGAAGCGTCATGCCGAAATCGTCCGCGTTGATTATTAGCTGCCGCTTTCCATCGTGCTTCGGCAGGGAATATTTACCTAAGAAGTGATTAATGCGAACTCTCAAAACATCGCGCGCCATGCTCATACCGTCTTGCATAAATACGACCGTTGTCGGTTCGTTGAAATATCTGAACTCTACCGGGACTTCGCGAATGCGGTAGCCGAGTTTTTCCGCCAAGAATATCGCTTCGGCATCGAACGGAAAACCCTTAACGATCTGGCGCGAGAATATTTTTTCCGCGGCGCTTGCCTTAAAACCTTTAAGCCCCGCCTGTGAATCGGTACAGTGCTTGATTATCGTGTGGCGCATCGCCCAGTTGATAAGGCGGCTCGCTAGATGGCGAGTGTAAAGATAATGAAAGAACGCCGGGCTTATTGTGTAGCGAGAATCCGGATGAATTCTGCAGGCGACGGCCACGTCGTTGCCGTCTTCAAGCGCTTCCAAAATGCGCAATATCTGTGACGGCGGGTAGGCGAGATCGGCATCTAAGAATATCCGGAACTTGCCGGTTGCTGTGAGCATTCCTTTGGCGACCGCGGCTCCTTTGCCGACGTTCTCGCCGCAAGAAAGCACGGTTACTTTGTATGTTTTTTCACCGCTTGCCCATTCGCGGGCAAGTGCCAATGTGTTGTCGCGGCTGCCGTCATCTACTACGACGAGCTCTGTGTTGAAAGCGAGAACCCGAATGAATTTTTCCAGTTCATCTAACGTCTTAACGATGAAACCTTCGGAGTTATAAACGGGAACGATCACTGAAAGATGTGTGTTAGTCATGATTGTTGGCGGACTGTATAGCCGTGTTATTGAAAAAAATCAATCTTTTTGCCACTGGAGATAATTGAATGTGCGCCCCATCTTCTGCCATTTTTGGGCGAAGTAGGTGGGATAGACCTCTGCCATGTCGGATGCCACAGATTTCAGTCCGCAATTCAAGGTGGAAACCCTTTTGTTCACTTCATCTGCATAATCTTTCCAATCGGTGATGAATGAAAGAATGCCGCCGCTTCGAAGCACGCGCAAACAATCTTTGATGAATTTGCTCGTGAAGAGTCTGTTCTTCTGATGCTTGTTCTTAGGCCATGGGTCGGGGAAGTTAATATGAATTTCATCGACGGTTCCGGCATCGAAGAGCGTTGATATAGCGATCCTGCCATCGGCCTGTATAAGCTGCACGTTCGCGAACTTTCGGTCGATCACGCGGTCGATCAATTTGAAGTAACGCTTCGATTTCATTTCTATTGCAATAACGGCGGCGCCAGGATTTTTTTCCGCCAAATGAAAAAGGAAATCGCCGCGCCCTGGGCCAATCTCTATGATAGTCCTGCCGGGCATGGCTATCTCTGCTGGATAGCAGAGCGGCGTCTTTTCCCAGCGGCTGGTTTTTTCTTTGTAGGCAAGATCGATCATTTGCGTTCAGCTTTTGCTTCAAGAGGCGGCTTTCTGTCAATCTTTATTTGACAACTAGCCCGCTATTTATGTAGATTAGAGCATAGCTTATGCTTTCCTCTAACGTCCTAGTATTGAATCGTAATTATTTCCCGGTGCATATCACCACGGTAAGAAGGGCGTTCTGCATGCTTTACCAGGGGATAGCTAAAGCGGTCGATGGCGAATACAAGACATTCGATTTTCAAAGCTGGGCCGAGCTTTCGGTTGCGGTCCATCACGAAAAGATAGGCCTGGTTGGCCGCGTAATGAGAGTACCGCGCGTTGTGGTTCTGATCGCGTACGATCACATGCCGAAAAGAGGCATCCGTTTTTCGCGTCTTAACATTATGCTTCGCGACAAGCACCAGTGCCAGTATTGCGGAAAGAAACTGCTAAAGAGCAAGTTGAACCTCGACCACGTTATTCCTCGTTCGCAGGGAGGCTTAACCACCTGGGAGAACGTCGTAACGAGCTGCCACGACTGCAATAGAATAAAGGGCGGGCGAACTCCCCAGCAAGCTCATATGAAGTTGCTGCATCAGCCTTTTAGGCCGACTTCCGTGCCGTTCATGGATATTTCACGGCACATGATGCATTACGAAGAATGGAAGCCTTTCATCAATTTTGTCGATTTCAGCTATTGGAACGCGGAACTGGAACCGTAATCACACAGGAACTCTGCTGCCCAGGAACCCAGGAACCCAGGAACATAGGAACATCATGCGGCTCGACATATACATATCCCAAAAAGATCCCACAATTACCCGTTCGCAGGCGAAGAGGCTTATCGAAGACGGGCACGTGCAAATCAACGGTAAGGCAGCGCTTAAAGCTTCACTTGAAGTTAAAGCTTCGGATGAGGTTTCTTTTAAACGCCCGAAGCCAGTACCAACTTCGATCATAGCCGAAGATATACCTTTAAATATCTTATACGAGGACCGCGACATCGTCGTTGTCAATAAATGTTCGAACATGGTGGTACATCCGGCGGCAGGGAATTACACAGGCACGCTTGTCAATGCGCTCATGCATCATTGCAAAGATCTCTCCGGCATCGGGGGAGAGCTGCGCCCTGGAATTGTGCATAGATTGGACAAGGGGACTTCCGGCGTAATGGTCGTGGCAAAGAATGACGCCGCGCATTTATCTTTATCGAAGCAATTCAAAGATAGGACGACGGAGAAGCATTATTACGCGCTGGTTCAAGGCAATGTCAAAGGCGAAGAGGGCGTGATATCCAAGCCTATTGGCCGGCATCCGGTTCAACGTAAAAAAATGTCAACGAAGAGCAGGCACGGGCGCGTCGCCGAAACAAAATATAAGGTGATCGAACGCTTTGGCGGCAAGATGACGCTCGTCGATATAAGGCTTATGACCGGACGAACGCATCAGATACGCGTTCACTTTTCGCAATTGGGGCATCCGCTCGTTGGCGACAAACTTTACGGCGGGCGCGTTCCATTTTTAAGGCCTGCGCTGCATGCATATAAACTGATACTTGAACATCCAAGGACGAAGGAAAGGGTGACTTTCGAGGCACCCATCCCTAAAGATATGGATGAACTGTTGAATGAGCTGCGTAAGGTCTAAAATTTTATCGGGCGATGGCGTTGTTCACGGGTTTGGAATGGGCGGAGTTTCGCTGCAGTACCATCTCCATGTGCTGAATTTCAAAGATGCCATATTCTTTAATACGAACCAGATGCATGGCGACGGTATCGTAAAACTATCGCACAATCTTGCTATCTTGCCATCTCACCAACTAGAAGCCGATGCCTTCATTACCAACGAGCCCGGCATTGTCTGTTACGTCCGTACCGCCGATTGTGTGCCGATACTATTGCACGATCCGGTGAAGAAAGTGGTGGCGGCGGTGCATGCCGGATGGCGAGGAACTGCTTTAAACATTGCCAGTAAAGTTGTTGAGCTATTTGAAAAAGAATATGGTTCGAATAGAAACGACATTAAGGCAGCGATAGGCCCGGCAATTGGTGGTGAGTGTTATGAAGTAGGGGCAGAGGTCATTGCGAGCGTAAGCGAAGCAATCTC
>CAIPVD010000131.1 GCA_903868375.1 uncultured delta proteobacterium | reverse complement strand
CCCGGCGACACGATGATGGGGCTTTCCCTTCCGCACGGCGGGCATTTAACGCACGGCTCGCCCGTTAATTTCAGCGGCAAGACATACAACGTCGTTTCTTATGGATTGAATCCGGAAACCGAGCTGATAGATTTTAACGTCGTTCGCGAACTGGCTCGCAAACATAGGCCGAGGCTCATCGTCTGCGGAGCATCCGCTTATGCCCGCGATATAAATTTCAAGTTGTTCCGCGAGATAGCGGACGAGGTCGGAGCATTACTCATGGCAGATATCGCGCATCCGGCAGGACTGGTCGCAACGAAACTCCATTCCGATCCCGTTCCTCATTGCCACTTCGTAACAAGCACAACTCACAAGACGCTGCGTGGCCCAAGAGGCGGGCTTGTAATGTGCAAGGCGGAATTTGCAAAGCAGATAAATTCAGCGGTGTTCCCTGGAATGCAGGGCGGCCCGTTAATGCACGTTATTGCAGCAAAGGCCGTTGCATTTCAAGAAGACCTTCAGCCCGATTACAAGGTATATTGCGAACAGATCATTAAGAACGCGAAGGCGCTATCTGGAGAAATGTCGGCGAACGGTTTTAGAATGGTATCAGGCGGCACCGACAATCACCTCTTCCTCGTCGACTTAAGCGATAAGAGCTATTCGGGCAAAGACGCCGAAGAAGCATTAGGCCGCGCACATATAACTGTTAATAAGAACACGATACCTAGAGAGACGCGTTCACCGTTCATAACAAGCGGTATGCGCATCGGAACGCCAGCCATCACCACACGCGGAATGAAGGAACCTGAAATGAAGATGATAGGCTCATGGATCGCCGAAGTGCTGAAAGATGTTACGAATACTGCAAAGCAGGAAGAGATAGGACGCGAAGTAAAGAAGATGTGCGAAAAATTCCCGGTCTATAGATCATGAAATGCCCATTCTGCGGAAACATGGAAAGTAAGGTCGTCGATTCCCGCCTTTCAACAGACGGGAACATCACGCGCCGTCGCCGCGAATGCGAACGATGCGTAAAAAGATTCACATCATACGAACGAGTCGAAGCCGAACTTCCGATGATCATCAAAAAAGATGGCCGCCGCGAGCCGTTCGACCGTTTAAAGATCCTTCACGGCATGCAGAAGGCGTGCGAAAAGCGCCCGATCGGCATGGATACTATCGAAGGTGTTGTAAGCCAGATAGAACTTTGGGCGCAAGACACGGGTAAAGCAGAAATTCCCGCCTCGCAAATAGGCGAAAAGGTAATGGAGGCGCTCCACAAATTAGATGAGATCGCCTATGTAAGATATGCTTCGGTCTATCGCTCGTTCAAAGACATAAACGAGTTCATGGACGAGCTGAAAGAAGTTTTAAAGACCAAAACAAGTTAAAATGGCAAACGAAAGATACATGCAGCGCGCGCTTGAGCTTGCTCGAAAAGGTTATGGCAGAACGAGCCCAAACCCGATGGTCGGCTGCGTGATAGTTAAAAACGGGCGAGTTGTGGGCGAAGGCTATCACAAAGGCGCAGGCCTTCCACACGCAGAGGTAAACGCTTTGCGAAGCGCAGGCAAAAAAGCAAGTGGCGCCGATCTTTACGTCAACTTAGAACCATGCTGCCACTTTGGGCGCACCCCACCCTGCTCCGATGCAATAATCAAGGCCGGTGTTAAGCGCGTGATATTCGGCATGCGCGATCCAAATAAATTGGTGGCCGGCAAAGGGTTAAGGTTATTGAAGACGGCGGGGATAAAAGTTGAAGGCCCAGTGCTAGAAGAGAAGTGCCGCAAACTTAACGAACCATTCATTAAATGGATCGCAACAGGAATTCCTTACGTCACCGCAAAGATCGCCATTACTCTTGACGGAAAGATCGCCGACTACAAGGGCGATTCGAAGTGGATATCTAACGAAAAATGTCGCGCGTATGGCCACATACTCCGCGCAGGTGTAGATATTGTAATGGTAGGCGCCGGCACCGCGCACAAAGACAAGCCAAAGCTAACCGTAAGGCTCCCGGGATATAAAGGCAAACAGCCGCTGCCCCTAATCGTCGGCTCCAAGAGCGGCCGAAAAGTGAATCTGAAAAAGTTGTTAAAGGAACTAGGCGCAGCAGGATTTCAGTCAATATTAGTCGAAGGCGGCGGCAAGCTGCAAAGTTCGTTATTAAAAGCGGGCCTGATTGACCACATGGTCGTCTTCATCGCGCCGAAGATTTTGGGTGATGAAGCCAAAAACTGGATCCATGACATAGGCAAGCGCCCGATTGCGAATGCGCTCCAGATAATCCCTGAATTCGCCTTCATATTGGACGAAGATATAGTCATCGAAGGCCGCCCAAACCACCATAAATAATCATCTTGATTTAGCCGGTAAAGTGGATTAACTCACTTCAAGATATGATCAACAAAAACTCTTGGGACAGGGATTGGAGTGTGCCTGCAAAGAACGTGTTTGAAGCATTAAGAATTAAAGTAGGAGATAGGCTTGGTATTTTTTATAACTCAATTCCGGAAGGAAAAAAATGTCTTGCCGATGAACTTGTTAATCTTGCAAAAAAAATAAACATTCCTGTCATTTCGAAGGTAGTAACTCTAGATGAAAACTTTAATATTAGTACACTTGAAAGCGAACTTTATACATTTCTAGAAATGACAAATAGCGAACAGCGAAAATTCGTTCTACTTGTTTCAAAAAAGCATTTTTCACCATCTAGAAGAAATCTCCACAAGTTGCTAAGTACGGATCCTGAGAAACTACATGGTTATACCATAAGCCTTCCCACTGATGATGCAAATATAGTCTACGATTTAGCCCATATTTCACCCAATTTTTTATGGACGAAAGGAGTAGAACTCAAAAAAATTCTTTCAACCGCAACTAAAGTACATATCACGTCACGATTAGGCACAGACGTAACT
>CAIPVD010000130.1 GCA_903868375.1 uncultured delta proteobacterium | reverse complement strand
TCTGGAATTCTCTAACGTGTATAGAAGTGAATTTATCTTCCTGAACGAGTTTTTCCGACAACAGCATCGCGTCTTCAAAATTGTAACCGTCCCACGGCATGAAAGCCACGAGAATGTTGTGCCCGAGCGCGAGCTGTCCGTCTTTCGTGCAGGGGCCGTCAGCTATAACTTCGCCTTTTTTTATTTTATCACCGCGTGAAACCATGGGCGTCTGATTTATGCAGGTATCCTGGTTCGAGCGGACATATTTTCTTAAGTTGTAAATGTCTATGGCCTTGGCTTCATCGCTCCAAACGCAAATCTCATCGGCTGAAACGCTGGCTACTTCGCCGCTTCTCTTGGCAAGCACAACCACTCCCGAGTCTTTCGCGACCTTGCCTTCGATGCCGGTAGCGACAAGCGGAGGCTCGGCGAGAAGAAGCGGGACTGCCTGGCGCTGCATGTTCGAACCCATCAAAGCGCGGTTCGCGTCGTCGTGTTCAAGGAAAGGTATGAGCGCGGCCGATATGGAAACCACCTGCATGGGAGAAATATCCATGAAGTTGACTCTTTTGGGTTCAACGAGCGGGAAGTCTCCACGGTAACGGCAGGCTACAAGATCCTGCGTTAAATGGCCGTTCTTATCTATTGTGGAATTCGCCTGAGCGATGAAATATTCATCTTCTCTGTCGGCAGTAAGATATTTTATCTCGTCGGTTACCCTGCCGTTTTCGACTTTGCGGTAAGGCGACTCGATAAGCCCGTAATTATTGACCTTGGCGTAAGTAGCCAAAGACGTTATAAGGCCGATGTTCGGGCCTTCGGGGGTTTCTATGGGGCAAATACGGCCGTAGTGGGTGTTATGAACGTCGCGGACTTCGAAGCCGGCGCGTTTCCTGTGCAAGCCTCCGGGCCCAAGCGCCGAGAGCCTTCTTTTGTGAGTCAGCTCGGCGAGCGGGTTCGTCTGGTCCATGAACTGGGAAAGCTGAGACGTGCCGAAAAATTTTCTCATCTGGGCGACAAAAGGCGTGATATTCATAAGGCCTCTCGGCGTTATGGTGGCCTTGTCCTGCATGTTCATGTGTTCGCGCACTATGCGCGCCATCTGAACAAGCCCGATGCGTATCTGGTTTTCGAGAAGTTCGCCGACCGAACGCACGCGGCGGTTGCCGAGGTGGTCTATGTCGTCGACTTCTATTTTCATTTTTTTGTCGCCGTCGTTAAAATCCGAGACGCCGTTATATATCATCAACAGGTATTTTATTGTTGCTACAACATCTTCGGCGGTAAGCGTGCGTTTGTGGTCCGAAGGCATCTGGAAATTAAATTTTTTCAGTTTTACAAGGTGAGAGAAAAGAGGCCCGAGCTTTTTGAATATTTTGTAGCGTCCCACCATGGTAAGGTCGTAACGGCGGGTAGACTTGAAAAGCAATTCGTCTAGGAATCCCTGAGCTCTTTCCTGGATTATGAATTCCTGCGTTTTAAGTATTTTGTATATAAGATTTATGGCTTCTTTTTTGGTTTTTATGGCATCGCGGCGGAGCGTAAGAAGTATTGTGGGGTCGCGGTGCAGGAAGACGGTCTTAATTTTCTTTTCTTTGAGTTTGGCGAGAATTTCGTCCTTGATATCTTTGCCGGCTTCAACGATTATCTCGCCTGTGGATTTGTCTACGATATCTTTAGCAATGAAACGGCCGGTAAGCGGCTCTTCATGCGTTTCTTCAAGGACTACCTCTTCGTGGTCCGCGAATATTTCGAGTATGTCGCTGTCGGATTCAAAACCGAGCGCGCGCAGGAACGTTGTGGCGAGTATCTTTCTTTTGCGGTCTATTCTTACGTAGAGTATGCTGTTCTGGTCGAACTCGAACTCTACCCACGCGCCGCG
>CAIPVD010000129.1 GCA_903868375.1 uncultured delta proteobacterium | reverse complement strand
CCGCTGCGAGCGCCTGCGTCTCGTTCGCCGAGCCGAAGATATTCCTTATGTCGTCTAGGTCTTTCTTAAGCCACGCGAACGAATAAAGAGCGCCTTCCGGCATCTTTGAATATGCTTCGATCCCTTTCTTTAAGAGGCGAACTACCGTGCTCTTTGCGCTACCGACCGGCCCGTGCAATAAAAGGATACGTTTTTCGGTCCCGTACTGGCGAGCCGCGGCCTTAAAGGCGTTGAGGAGCTTCATTACGTGAACGTCGAGACCAAAGACCGCATCTTTTCCGTTCTCGAACTGGTCGTCGAAGAACTTGTAGTGCGTTATTTTTTTCTTATATTCGGTGAACTCTTCGGTGCCGTAGGTAGTTATCATGTCGTAGATGCGCTGAAAAGCTGTGCGCGCCACCTTGGGGTTCTTATCCACGATATGCAGATAATCGGAAAAGTTCCCTTCCCAGGTAAGATCGCGGTAGCCTTTAATGTCTTGCAGCTGCTCGATCATCCCCATAAGGTCGTGTTCGGCCTTCTTCACGCTTATCACCGGTTCTTCTTTCTTTCCCTTTGTTGGTGCTGGCATAAAACCCTCCTTAGTATGATGAACTATTATTGAACTACGTTCTTATCGTTCTGCTCTATCGTAGAGCGAATTACCGCCTTTAAAAGTTTGCTCCTGTTCGCGCGCCCGAGCAGAGATCTTATATCGTTATATATCGACGGGTCTGAAACAAGCGCGCCGATCGTTCCTTCGCCCCGGTTTACCTTATCAACTATCTCTTCCAAACCTTTAGACGCCTCGCGCATGTTCTTTAAGACACCGCTCACCTCGCCGCTCTTCTTGTCCGCCTCATCCGCGCGGCCGATTATATCTTTCAGCATGTTAAGGCTCGCTCCGATATCGGCAACGACGTCTTTCCCTTTGGGATCGAAGAACAACGCGTGCATAAGGCTTTCGCCCTTTTCCGCGCCGTTCATTACCGATTTCATCGAACGAAGCACCGACCGAACGTCCTCTTTGCTTGTGTACATATCTTCGAAGAACCTTTTGGCGGATTTAGACGCCTCGCGCACGTTCTCCATTATTTCGCCGCTCTTCTCGGCCATGTTATAAATACTGACCGTTTCTTTGCCTTCCAAATATTCGCCGTCGCCTAGTATCGGTTCGGCTTCGCTGCCAACGCTTATAAAGACGAACTTATCGCCTAATAGCCCTTGCGTATTGATGGCCGCTTGCGAATCTTTCCTTACCCTGTCCTGGAACTTTTTATTGATCTTAAGCATTAGCTCTACGTCTTTATTTGCAAGCTCTGTAGAGAACGTGATCTTACTGACGTAACCGACCTTAAGGCCTGCAAGTTGAACGGGCGCTCCAACGCGTAGCCCGCTAATGTCCTTGAACTTCGTGACAAGAGAATATTGCCTTTCAAAGAGCTGTTTTTCTCCGCCAAGCATAAAAATAACGTACATGGCGAGAAGCAAGCCGGCAAAAACGAATATCCCAACCTTAATTTGAGTTTTTTCCTTCGCTAGCATCTTTTTCCCTCTCCCAAACTCATAAATTTAGCTACTTTCCTCGCCAATATACCCCTGAATAAAATGTTGCACAACAGTATTTGTAGATTTCTTCGCCTCTTCAGGCGTTCCAACGAATTCGATGCGCTTATTATACAACATCGCGAGCCGATCCGAAACCAAAAAAGCCGATCCCATATCGTGCGTAACAACTATCGACGTAACGTGTAGCTTTCGTTGTAACTCGCGTATCAATCTATTTATCCGCATCGTATTCGCGGGATCCAAACCGGTCGTCGGTTCATCGTACAAAATCACCGCCGGGTCGGTCGCTATCGCACGCGCAAGGCCTACGCGCTTCTTCATACCACCGGACAAGTCCGAAGGCATCATCTTGATAGATTCAAGCAGGCCAACCAGCCGCAATTTTTCTTCCACGATAGAGCGGATCTTCGCCTCCGAATACGTGAAATGTTCCCTAATTGGATAAGCAACGTTTTCAGAGACCGGAAGCGAATCGAAAAGCGCCGCGCCCTGAAATAGCATTCCTATCTGACGGCGAATTTCTACAAGCTGATGCTCGTCCATTAGGGTTATATCTTCGCCCCTGAACAGGATCTGCCCGGAATCCGGCTGAAGAACGCCGAGCAAAAGCTTTAGTAACACGCTCTTACCGCTACCGCTACCGCCGATGATCGTTATAGTTTCGCCTTCGTTGATATCGAGCGATAGCCCATCTAGGACTTTGTTATCGCCAAAGTTCTTGCAGAGATCTTTGAATGAAATTATCGGCATCATTTTCAGCTAAACAATATAAATATCTTCGTCAGGAAAAAGTCGGCGATGAATATGAATATCGACGAATAAACGACCGCTCTTGTGGTCGATTGGCCAACCCCTTCCGTTCCGCCAGTAGTGTTAAGTCCCTGATAACAAGCAATGATCGCAATAAAAAAGCCGAAGAAGAACGACTTGCCCACACCAGACGTAATGTCCGAAATAACTAACGAACGCCATATCTGATCCATGTAATAACGATAGGATACTCCCGCCTCCATGACCGTTATGAACATGCCGCCTAGAATTCCCAGCGCGATCGCTATCAGCGAAAGGATGGGAGTTGAGATAACGCAGGCAACGACTCGCGGCGCAACGAGCTTTGCGACAGGATTTGCGCCAAGCGCTTCTATCGCCAGCACCTGTTCCGTCACGACCATCGAACCAAGTTCGGCCGCGATACCGCTTCCAACGCGCGCCGCGACCATAAGCGACGTAAGCACAGGCGCCAGTTCGCGCACAATGGCGACGCCTATTACCTGGCCTATGTACATCTTAAGCCCGAAACGCCCCAGCCCCACCGAAAATTGTAGCGCGAAGACCATGCCGGTGAATATCGCTATGAGAGCGACGATGGAGAGAGATTTGTTCCCTACCATCCATATCTGACGGATCAGTTCGTTAAAATCGAATTTGTAGCGGAAGAGCGCCACAAAGGTACGCCCCATGAGCGAAACGATTCCGCCAACGTAGAACGCGAAGTTAGTGAACCGGTGACCAATGGCCAAAAATGTCTTTCGAACTGGCATCTGTTAAAATTTAAATCCGTTGTAAAACGTTTCAAAGTCGCTGGCGCCGGCGTCGTAATTTGCAGGCGGAGCTATGTAGACGAAGTCTATCGTGCAATCGTTCTTTTTCACCACGACGGAATCGAACTTAAGAGCAACGCCGTCGGTCTCGCCGGTAGATATGGTTCGAAGCGCGCCTCTGTCGGCCAGCTTGAATTCGGTTTCTTTCACGACCTTGCGTTTCGCGATCCCCGCAAAATATTGGCCGGTAAGCGTACGAAGCGGCAGGTCTTCGAACCCTGACCCGCAAAAGGCATCTGTCGAGATCGTAGCGCCAAGTTTGTCGTTATGAAAAGATACCACCTTCGCCTTGGAATAGAAATCGTGCCAATCCGCCGGCAATTTGCCTACGTGATAATAGAGGTTCTTCTTAAGGAATACCATTTGGTTGCGATAGCCCATCACCGAAACCGTATGGCGCCCATGAAGGCACGCGGAAAAGAGGAAAACCAAACTAACGATCCCCCAAAAAACGCTAGTCTTTCTCATAGGTTCGATTTATAGCGGAAAACAGTAAAGTTGACAAGGAGTTTGCAATAATTTAAGGCTTCAGATCATGACAATTGCTCAAAATTTGACTGTCGTTCGCAAAAAAATAGCGACCGCGGCAAAAAGATGCGGCAGAGACCCTTTGGCGGTTAGACTTATCGCCGTTTCGAAGACAAAACCTGCCGCAGATATCTTGGAAGCGGTAGAGGCTGGGCAATTTTCTTTCGGCGAGAATTACGCCCAAGAGCTGCGGGATAAATCCAAAGAGCTTTTGATATCTCACGAACTAGAGTGGCACTTTATCGGCCATTTACAAAAGAACAAACTTAAATACGTGCTGCCAGTTGCTACATGGATCCACACGGTCGATTCGGTGGAGTTATTGGATGAAATAAATAAAAAAGCCACCGCTCCGATCAACTGCCTCATCGAGGTGAATATCGCCGGCGAAGGATCCAAATCCGGAATATCGCCAGAAAACATATTCGAACTGGTTGAAGCCTTTTCCAAAACTCATCAACTAGCCCTGAAAGGGCTAATGTGCATGCCGCCTATCTCCGACAACGCAGAAACCAGCCGCCCATATTTTAAGAAACTAAAAAGTTTGCTTGATGAGATAAATTCGCGTAATATCTACACGGAAAAGTTAACAGAGCTTTCAATGGGCATGACGCAGGACTTCGAAGTGGCAATAGAAGAAGGCGCCACGATGGTAAGAGTAGGCTCTGCAATATTTGGAGGTAGATAATATGCATGGACTTGGTTATCTAGTTTTGGCAATTGCCCGCATCATCGGCCTCGTCATCAATCTTTACACGTTCATCATCGCCGCGTCGGTCCTAATATCGTGGGTCAACGCCGATCCGTACAACCCGATAGTTAAGGTCGTTCGCCAGCTCACCGAACCGGTCTTCAACTTTACCCGCAGGCTTGTGCCCCAGCGCCTTTTCCGCACCGGCCTCGATTTTACTCCAATCGTAACCCTCGTCGTGCTGATACTTATAGACACGATCCTAGTAAATTTTCTATTCGACCTAGGCCGCGCAATGCTTATAAAATGAAAATGGTTTGTGGTTTACGGAAAAGTGTGCGATAAATCTGCGCATGGGTGGATGGGATCTCCGCTTATCGATAGCATTATTGTTCACAACTTTCACTTTGGGCCTGGCGCATGCGGCACCGGAGCTTAATCCGCAGAAGTACGTCTCTCCCGACCCCGCAACGCCTTACAAAATGCAGGTCGAGCAGCCAAAGCTCAAGAACAGAATAGAGCTTCCGGTCGTTCCGCCTGAATATAAAGATACCGCTAAGAAATTTACGCTTCCACAGTTGGTCGATACCGCGTTCAAGAACAATCCTTCTACCGTATATGCCTGGGCGCAGGCGTTATCTAAAGCTGCCGATTGGGCAACTGCAAGGGGCGCTTATTATCCTTCGCTCAACGGCCAGGCCGATGGCGAGGCCGGAAAGATACCGGCAACGCTTGGCGGAAGATCTTTCGTCGATGCAGGACTAGTCCTTAACTATCTCCTGTTCGACTTCGGCGGAAGAAGCGCATCCGTTAAGCAGGCGAAGCAGGCGCTTATCGGCGCGAACTTAGACCACAATCAGGCGATCCAAGACCTGTTACGCGATATTTCGCAGGCGTACTACGATTTCGTCGGCAAAAAAGCGCTCGTTCATGCGAATGAAGCGAGCTTAAAAGAATCGAACACAAGTTTAGAAGCGGCGGAGCAAAGGCGCATGGCGGGAGTTGCAACCGTCTCCGACGTATTACAGGCAAGGTCGGACGAACAGCAGGCCGTTTATAATCTTGCCAGCTCCAAAGGCGACGTAGAAATAGCGCGCGGCAAGCTCGCAACCGTCGCCGGCTGGCCTTCGAACACCAGTTACGACACAGTCGATGAGATGTTCAATATCCCTTACAAATTAATGGACGAAAGCGTCGATCCTTTAATAGAGGCCGCGCGAAAGAACAGGGCCGACCTGAATTCCGCAATAGCCAACGTCCGCCAGAAGGAAGAAGCCATTAAACAAGCGCGCGCCGCACTGTACCCGCAGATTGTCGGCACGGGAAATTATCTTTGGGTGCGGAACAGGGACTTCGGGACGCAAGCTTATTACGGCGGAGTAACGTTGCAAATCCCGATCTTCCAGGGTTTCTCGCTCACAAGCAAGCTTCGCAGCGCAAAGGCGCAGCTAAAGGTTGCCGTCGAATCGCTCGAAGCGAAAGAAGAAGGGATCATTCAAGACGTCTGGAAGACCTACAATAATTTCAAGGCAGATAAAGACAAACTGTCTTCGGCAAATGCGCTACTCGCAAGTGCAACCGAATCGTTCGCGGCCTCTAGCGCAAGATACAAGGCGGGCGTAGCCGATATCGTGGAGCTAATGACAACGCAAAGCCGGCTCGCTAGCGCACGGGCCCAGCTTATTAGAACGCAGATGAGCTTCTACAACGATTTTGCAGAACTGATACATTCGATAGGCGCCGAATATAAGATAGTTTCGCAGGAACAGGAAAAACCGGAACTACTGCTTAGCCGATCGGACGAGGCAAAATAATATGTTCAAAAAATTCTTCACAACTTATTGCAACCTGCAATATCTAAGATCCATAAGCCGCACGAAGATCTACGCCATCATCATTTTTGCGGTGGCGATTGCCCTTTCGTATCATTATTTAGAGCACATCAAGAACAACAAGATCATAT
>CAIPVD010000128.1 GCA_903868375.1 uncultured delta proteobacterium | reverse complement strand
TTTTATCTAAGCGGCGCAACGGCGAGGTGTTTGAGCTATTCGCTGCTTATAAAAACATTCTGCCAAGCAGCGAATAGCGAGTTCCGAGCCGAGGGAGACAACTCGTGTTCAGTTAAGATTTATCTTAATACAAAATCAGCTAAGCGAGCAGTTGACGGCCACCCACGCCCATACCACCGTTGCCTTTAAAAGCATGGGGAATCTATACAGGTGATTTGGTAAGTTCCGCGTAAACCATCGGGAACCATTTTTCTAACGAGTCGCGGCTGCCGCCGTGCGTGAAGAGTTCTAATATCAAACCTTTTTCCAGATCGAACCATGCGGCGCAGCCGGTATCGGATATTATCTTGATAGTTCTGGGCGTTGCTTCTTCCTTCTCCCAGCCTAGTTTGTACCTTGCCTTAACGCCTACGAATTCGTCGACGACCTGCTTTGGAACGGATGAATCTTTTTCGGAATAGCAATTTGCAATGTAGGCGATTATTTTATAGCAATCTTCAATCGTTGATTTTAGTCCCGTATGGCCAAGTATCGGAACGTTCTCCTGAAAACTTGTGCCAGTCAGAGAGAACGGTTTTACGAACTTTTCGGCAAGAAATTCGTTCAGCGTTAAACCGCTTATCGCTTCAATGACCGCGCCGAGTACGATAAAGCCAAGCTCGCTGTAATGCTGCTCGAACGCCGGCGGAGATACCAGGTCTTCGTAACAAACTTTCTCGAGTATCTGCTCTCTTGAAAGCCCTTCTTTTAAGTAGGCCTTTGTCCTGGCAAGGCCGGACGTGTGCTTTAATAGCTGTTTCAGCGTGATCTTCTCTTTTCCCTCTTCGGCGAAGACGTGGATATATTTTCCTGCCGGCGCATTAAGGTTCAGGTGCTTTTCCGCGGTGAGCATCATCGTTGCGGTGGCGGTAAAGATCGCCTGCGTGAACGTTCCAAGTTCGAAGATCGAATCTTCTTTCACGTCGCCGAACGATTTCTTGTAGAAGATCTTGGTGGCATCGCCCACAAGGAGCGCGCAGCCTTTGATCAGTCCGTCATTTATCGCAGCGGTGAATAATTGGTCCATGATTTATAACCCGGAAGACTTTATGAAATTGCCCTTGTTGTCGATCACGATACCTTTGATCGTTTGCAAGCTATTGATAAGAGGTATCCCTTTATCTGGTCCTAAGATAAATACCGCGCTAGCCAGTGCCTCGCCAATTGCCGCGTCGCGGGAGAATATGGCTACGCTCTTTGCGTACGGCAGTGCAGGCGAACCCCATCTTGGATCGACGGCCGGGGCGTTAACTCCCGCCGTAACTGTTGCGACCGATATGTTCGATATGTCGATCGTCATTCCGCGCTTCGCATAGCCTGCGCCGGCGTCGTCTATCTGTGTGCGCCAGTTGCCAGTTACGCTTGTGCCGATCGTTCTTATCACCGGGCCTACCTCGGCAGATGCGTCGTTCAAGTTCGCGTTGTAAAGGGCCTTGATTAAAAGATCGGCGATGTAGCCATGAACGATGTTCTTAAAGCTGATCTTCATTTTGGGCTTCTTCACGTAGACCATCGGTTCCTTGATCTTTATGTTGTTGAAGTTGCCGATGTCGGGCGTTGATGTGATGTCGAACGCGCCGTTCGTCCACTGAAAGCACTTTTTTGCGGCGCCAAGTATCTGAATGAACTCCGGGCTTACCTGAACGAAACCGACACCTGCGTTCGCATTTACCTTGCTAACGTCGCTCGATGGATCGTCATCGTTCAAAAGGGTGGCAACGCGCGTTACATCGTTTATTGCATAGTCGAAGACCTTTTCGACGTCGGCCTTGTAAGAGCCCAGCGATACTATCTGTATCTCGACCGGAATGTTGCCGGGCAGCGTTGCTTTTCTCGTGAACGTGCATTTTCCGTTCGCCTTGCATGTGTTGCCGTATGGGTCGTATTCGCTGTCCTTTGCGTCCGCCTTCGCCTTATGTGGCGCGGCCTTCTTTGCCGCGAACGATGCGGCCGGCAAAATAAACAAACCGATAACGAATGCGATCAATAATTTTTTCAACATATCTTCTCCTTAACTTACAAAACTTCTTTCAAGTACGCTCCAGTATATGACCTGGGCGACCGTGTCAACTCTTCGGGAGTACCTACGGCAACTACCTCGCCGCCGTTATTTCCCCCTTCGGGGCCCAAGTCTATAACGTAGTCGGCATTTTTTATGACGTCGAGGTTATGTTCGATAACGATTATCGTGTTGCCTGCATCCACCAGCGTCTTTATCACATCCAAAAGTTTTTGTATATCGGCAAAATGTAGCCCCGTCGTCGGTTCGTCCATTATATAGAGCGTCCGGCCGGTGGCGCGTTTCGAAAGCTCGCGTGAAAGCTTAATGCGCTGCGCCTCGCCGCCAGAGAGCGTCGTTGCCGACTGGCCGAGCGCTACGTAGCCCAAGCCCACTTCGAGCAGCGTCTTAAGCTTGTTCCTGATGGGAGGGATATTCACAAAGAACTGATGAGC
Organism: uncultured delta proteobacterium; assembly: GCA_903868375.1. Taxonomy (GTDB): domain Bacteria; phylum UBA10199; class UBA10199; family 1-14-0-20-49-13; genus CAIPVD01. The sequence continues at coordinate 492 of CAIPVD010000128.1, read as the reverse complement.
CTCTTCGATCGTCATCGTCAAAATATCTGATATGTTCTTGCCCTTGTACTTTATCTCGAGCGTTTCGCGGTTGAACCTTTTCCCGTCGCACGCCTCGCACTTGACATAAACGTCTGGCAAGAACTGCATTTCAATCCGGATAAGCCCATCGCCTTCGCAGGTTTCGCACCTACCGCCTTCCACGTTGAACGAGAAGCGGCCGGCCTTGTATCCGCGCGATTTGGATTCGTTAAGCTCCGTAAAAAGGTCGCGGATGTGAGTGAATACGCCGGTGTATGTTGCGGGATTCGAACGAGGCGTCCGGCCAATTGGCGACTGGTCTATGTTTATCACCTTGTCCAGGTGTTCGGTGCCTAACAGTTCCTTCATCTTGCCGGCGGTTATTCGCGAACGATAAAGCTTCTGCATAAGGCCGTTGTTGATCGTTTCGTTCACAAGCGTTGACTTGCCGGATCCGGAGACGCCCGTTATGCACGTAAAAAGACCTATCGG
>CAIPVD010000127.1 GCA_903868375.1 uncultured delta proteobacterium | reverse complement strand
GACAGATGGGTGGCATTTGATGTAGGTGATGCCGAGGCATCAATACGGCTTGCAACTGAACTGGAGATAGCCGATGCAAAACAGTCTAACAAATTGCAGGCTGTTGAAAAGGCTAAAAGCGATCCAGTGAACGTGCTGCTCGATATGAAAGAGATAGCGAAGGATGCAGGTCGTGTTGGGACGAAGGTGCGTAACGAAGCAGAGTTAAGTGAGACAGCAAATGTTCCGCCGTTCTTTGCAACGACATCGGGCGCTGCGCACCGCTTCTACCGGCATAACGGGTTGTATGAAAAGATAAAGGCGATACTTGGCAACTACGCGGCCGATGGGCAGGACGAATTGGAAGCCAAACTTCAGCGTATCAAGACTCTTATCATGTCATCCAAGATTTCGCCAGAACTTGCCGTCGATATTTCGAATGCGCTGGCTAGCAGGATAACGGGCGATGTCATTATAGTCAGGCCGGGCGATACACTGGAAGACCTGGATGGCTTTTCTGCCGCGGGAACGCTCGATTCGCCGGTAGGTCAAACTTCCGACATAGAACGGCTCTACAAAGAGGCCATGGCATCCTATTGGAACCCTGGCGCCTTTGCGAATCGCGAATCTCAAGGTGTGCCCCATATGGAACAGCTGCCCGGCGCCGCCATTCAGCAATTCATTCAGGGAGATCTTTCGGGGAACATGATCGTGAAAGATAATGAAGTGATCATCAACGTGGTTCCGGGGCTTGGAATAGGCTTTACATCGGGCGAAGTTGCACCTGATGAATATCATTTCAAATTTGACAACGAAGAGATAACTGTGACGCGCCGCCGCCGCGATAAAAAGGCGGTGCTTGTCGGCACCGAAGTGAAATATGTGCCTATCGAAAAAGACGAGCCGGCTCTGGACGATGCGTTCGTAATGGCTCTTGCCGCCGAAGCCAAGAAGGTCCGTGATAAAAAGAATAACAGGGATCAGGACGTTGAATTTACGGTTACCTTAAATGACCGCGCCATCTATCTGGTCCAAACACGGCCTTATAATTAAACTGCTTCCGTAAGAATTTTTTGAACCACGCGTAGAACGGTTGACCTGATGATCATATCCATTCCTTGAAGGTTTCCCCCTGAAAGCCAGGCGCCAAGTTCTCTGTCGATTTTTTTCTGATCGATAGCATTGGCCCTCACTTTCAGCATCTCGGCCGCTTCGGTTAAGCTGATCTTTTTAGCCTTTTGCCTTTTTATTGACATCTTTGAAAGCCGCTCGCGCAAAACTTCCATATCAATCTCACATAGCGGCTCAAGGATCGTCATATCATAAAGGTCTCTTATCGATTCCCTTTGTAGCGCCGCTGCTATCTTGTGCGAAAAGGCTTCTGACAGACCCATTGATGCAACGATCCGACCTGTCATCGAATATTTTCCTGCCAGCGCTACGGTCGATATGCTTGTCGACGGTTTCAAAAGGGTCGAAACCACGTTTATTTCTAGAAAAGCCTTAATGTCCGGCTGATCCTTGCATTCAAGATCTATAAATATACCGCGAGAATTAAGTTCTATATCCTTAATTGCAATATCGGCGAGCTTCGAAAGAATTCCCTTTATCTCGGCCACGAGCACTTTCTTTGATCTTTTAGACACCAGCAGATAATCCACGTCCTGCGTGGCGCGCGGGCTGTTTAAAAGCCTAAGCAACATTCCGCCCTCAAGGATCATCTTGTCCTTGAAGTGTTCGGACATTAAATGCATTACTTTTAGCAAAAGTTCTTCGCGATCCTTCATAAGATCCCTTTCACAAATGTAACGAACTTTGGATTTTTGTATCTTTTCAAATATGCGAACAGTTTTTTCTTATCGAGTTTTTGGGTGTTCACATCTTTCAGTGGGTCGATGAGAAAACGCCCGCCTTTGACATAGAAGTAGAGCAGATCGATGAACGCTTTTTCCGGGTCGGCAATGTCTACGCCGCTCGTGAGTTTTGCGAACCCAAAAAAGAATTTGGGGGCGATAGAATAATAATGGATGCTGCCATTTGGAGCCTTCACTGTTCTCTTTCTACCGGTGCAAACGACGGAGAGGGATCTTTGCGGAACGGAACCGGTAAGCCCATGCCTTGCAAGGGCGCTGTCCATCGAAACATAAGACCTCTCATTAGCGCGAGCCGAAAGTATCCAAAGATCGCAGCTCTTCGTTGCGTATAAGCCTTTCATAACTCGCGAAACGATGCCGGCGCGAACTAGGCGCCCAATCATCCTTTGATTATTGAGATTGCTGCCTCCGGCGATGATGCTGGAAAGATCCGCGACAGAAAATACGCCTCCAACCTTTGGCGCGAATTCCATTATTCTTTCAACCGACGCAGCTAGGCCCAGGCTCTTATTCATAATGTATATATAATATCACATTATGATATTATCATGCAAGTTTAAAATGATAGCTAAAACACCGTATGCTTCCGGTAAATAGAGAATAGCAGGCCAATAAGCAACATCATGCTTATTGTCGAAGAGCCGCCGTAACTTAAGAATGGAAGAGTAACTCCAGTTAGCGGCATCAGTCCCAAGACCCCGCCGATGTTCACCGCCATCTGCCAGAAGAAATATGCGCCGGCTCCAAGTGCTGCGAACGTTCCCAATCGGTCGCGTGCCTCCATAGATATCTCTATGATGATGGAAAGCAGGGCGTAGTAAAGCGCCAGTGTTATCAGGCTGCCGACAAAACCCCATTCTTCGGCCAGCACAGGGAAGATAAAGTCGGTGTGCTTTGCCGGCAAATAGCGGAGCTTGTTGATGTTCCCCTTCATGTAGCCCTTGCCCCAGATCTTTCCGGAGCCGACCGCTATCCTCGACTGCGTCATGTGATAGCCGCTGCCTTTAACATCGTATGTCGGATCTAAGAAAGTTGTAAGCCTTGCCCGCTGAAAGTTATTTAACAGATAATTGTAGGCGAATACCGAAGAGCCTACGACCGCAATGGTTATGATGACGATAACGATCTTCTTCACCTTGGCGAACCAGGAGAACGAAACGAACATAAGGAATAGAAAAAGCGTGGAGCCGATGTCGTGTTGAACAAGCACGAGCATTGTAGGTATGCCTACGAGAATCATCGGCTTGAAGAGGTCGAAGAAGCTAAAGCCTTCGGGTCTTGGGTTGTTAGCGAAATATTTTGCAAGGACCAGGATCACCGTTACCTTTACGAATTCGGAAGGCTGGATGCCGAATCCGCCAATGCCTATCCAGCTTTTATGTCCGCCGACCGCGTGCCCGTGCAATACGGCATAAAGGAGCAATAACAATGATATGATATATAAAGGATAGGCGAAGCGTTCGAATATTCGGTAATCAGATATTGCGATGATAACGCAGAAGACTATGCCGATAAAGAGCCACAAGAGCTGCAGCCAGACCATGCTTGGAATACCGCTTTCGCCACCCATCTTCAGTGCGCTGTAAAGGTTAATGAGCCCAATCGTGATGAGCGCGCATATCACAACGAGAAGCGGCTTATTTATGTTCGAATGTTTTTCCAT
>CAIPVD010000126.1 GCA_903868375.1 uncultured delta proteobacterium | reverse complement strand
TGGATGATAAAGGGTCTCCGACAAAGGACGATTGCCAACTATGCGAAGATAATTTTCAGTTACGTGTGAATCAATGTGATCGGCAAATCTATCGGTAAAGCGGATACTGGTTACGAAAGGTCTGAACGTCGGCAGATTCAGCGACACAATATCTGTCGTTCGGACTAGCCGATAATTTTCAATACGCCCACCACCGTGATCTGAAATTACGAACGGATCCGAACCGGAACCAAAGGCGGCATATGCACGCGAACCGGCATCGGCGATCGCAAATAGCTCCGGCCCAACCGTGGAAACAAGTGCTGCGGCACCTTCAGCCGGCAAGGCGGCTACGCGCGAAAAGGCATTATCGAAGAAGCCCTGCGTTGGAGAAACCGTCTGCACAAAACTAGGATTAATGATACCTATGCCAGCCATAAACCTCTTATCGTCGAAACGCCAAAAAAGTTGCTAAGTTTTTATGATCTTTATGATTGGAAATATGTGACATTATGGCCGAATATCTTCTCTACCGTCGAGACAAGTTGAAGGCTAGGAGCTACGCGAAGGTCTGGCGGCAGTTCCATTACCGTTTCGCTCTTTTCCGGAATGGTCAGATGAACGAAGACCTTGCAATCGCCTTTGAACCTGGAGATCACGCTCTTTAGATTCTGCATCTGCTTTGCGCTCGTTTCCGAAGCCGCAAGTTTGAAGTGAACCGTCTTTGTTAGCTTCGCCGGTGTTTCCGACAAGAGCATGATATCGTTTCCAAGCACCTTGGCGCGCTCTTCATCTATATCGACCGTGCCGGTGATAAAGATCGGCTGATCGCCTTTAAGTATCTCGAGCGACTTCATGTAAAGTTCGGGGAATACGATGATATCGGCCATGCCTTTAAGGTCTTCGAGCGTCACGAACGCCATTCGGTCGCCCTTCTTCGTGGTTATCTCGCGAAGTGCAGCAACAACTCCTCCTATCTTCACCTCGGCGCCGTCATTCAAAGTTGTGAGAGTATCGGTAGAAGCGGTAGCATAAAGTTTAAGTAACGACGAATATTGCGCCAGAGGATGACCCGAGATGTAGAAGCCGAGCGTTTCCTTTTCGTAAGCAAGCAGCTGATGCTCCGACCACGGGACCATTTCGGGGATCTGCGCGTAGCTTGAATCCGTCTCCGGCGCTCCAACCATCTCGAAAAGCCCGCCCTGCCCAATTTCTCGGTCGCGCTGCACGGACGAAGCGCGCGCCATGGCGACATCTAATATTGTTAATAGCTGCGCACGATGGACATCGGTCCAATCGAATGCGCCGCATTTTATCAAGCTTTCTATCACGCGTTTGTTCACCCGCCTGGAATCTACCCTTGAGCAGAAGTCATCTAGCGATTTAAAACTTTGCTTGCCTTGCTGGCTTTGCTGGCCTTCAACCTCCCTAGCCGTTATCATCGAATCGACCGCAGCTTCGCCAACGTTCTTCACCGCCGCAAGTCCAAAACGGATCTCATGATCGCCTGTGACGTAAAAGTTCGTCATGCTTTCGTTCACGTTCGGCGGCAGGATCTTTATCTCCATTTCGCGGCAAGCGTTCAAATAGAAGAGAAGCTTATCGGTATTTCCTTGTTCGGAGGTAAGTAGCGCCGCCATGAACTCGGTTGGATAATGATATTTTAAAAACGCCGTCTGATAAGCGATAAGCGCATATGCTGCCGAATGTGATTTATTAAATCCATACCCGGCGAACTCGGCCATCAGGTCGAATATCCCTTCGGCCTTTGCCTTGGGATGCTTGTTCCTTACAGCGCCTACAACGAATTTTTCGCGCTGCTTCGCCATTTCGTCGGCCTTTTTCTTGCCCATCGCACGGCGCAACAGATCGGCATCGCCAAGAGTAAAACCGCCAAGAGCAGAAGCTATCTGCATCACCTGTTCCTGATAGACGATAACGCCATACGTATCTTTAAGTATCGGTTCGAGCTGCGGAAGTTCATAAAGGATCTTCGTTCGCCCATGCTTGCGGTTGATGAAGTCATCGACCATACCGCTGCCAAGCGGGCCAGGGCGGAAGAGAGCAACGAGCGCCACGATATCTTCAAAGCTGGACGGTTTCAGCTTGGTAACGAGGTCTGTCATGCCGTTACTTTCAAGCTGGAAGACGCCTGCCGTTTCGCCTTGCCCAAGTTTCTCGTAAACAAGCTTATCATCGAGTCCGATCTTGGAGAGCTCTATCTCTTTACCGGTCCGCTTCGTTATCATTTCGATAGCATCGTGCATGACAGTCAGCGTTTTAAGTCCCAAGAAGTCGAACTTAACGAGTCCTACTTTTTCGACCGCCTTCATATCGAACTGCGTGATGATTTCGTCGTGCTGGCCGACATATAAAGGCAGGAACGTATCGAGTGGCTGATCGCTCATGACGACGCCCGCCGCGTGAGTAGATGCGTGGCGCGGAAAACCTTCCAGGCCCTTTGCTATCTCAAGCAGCCTCACGACATTTTCGTCGTCCTTTGCAAGTTTCTTAAGCTGCGGTTCGATCTTTAACGCTTCTTCGAGCGTCATATTGAGCGCATTCGGTATAAGTTTCGCAATGCGATCGACTTCGCCGTAGTTCATCCCCATAACGCGGCCCACATCGCGGATCACCGCGCGAGCCTTCATCTTTCCGAAGGTTATGATCTGCGAAACGTATCCGTATTTTTCGCGAACGTATTCGATCACCTCCTGGCGGCGGCGCATGCAGAAGTCGATATCCATATCAGGCATGCTGATACGTTCGGGGTTCAAGAAACGTTCGAACAAAAGTTTATTTGGTATCGGATCGACGTCCGTAATGTTCATGCAATAGGCAATTAGCGAACCTGCGGCAGAACCGCGCCCCGGGCCAACTGGAATACGCTTGCTCTTTGCCCAGTTAATGAAGTCGGCGACGATAAGAAAATATCCGGCAAATCCCATCTGCTTGATCAAATGAAGTTCGGTCTGAAATCTTTCTTCGTAGGTCTTGATAAGAATTGGATCTTTTATTTCACTGAAGCGGCTCTTGAAACCTTCAGCGGCCTTTTCCTCAAAATACGCCGCCAGTTCTTTTCCCTCTGGCAACTTGAATTGCGGGAAGTGATATGTTTTAAGATCCAGCTCCAGATTGCACTTCTCAGCAATCGCTATCGTATTGGATATCGCCTCCGGCGTATCGGCAAACAGGGCCTTCATCTCGTCCGGGCTTCTAAAATAGAACTGATCGGTCGAGAAGCGCATGCGGCTCGTGTCTTGGATATTCGCGCCGGTCTGGATGCAAAGAAGCGCGTCGTGAATTGAAGCATCGCTCTGCTTTAGATAATGGCAATCGTTCGTTGCAACGAGGCCAATTCCATATTTCTTCGCCAGGCGCTTAAGCCCTTCATTCACCGGCTTTGTTTCCGGCAGGCCGTTCTCCATCAACTCCAAATAAAAGCGCTCCTTCGTAAATAGCTTTACGAACCATTCGGTAGCAGCTGCTGCTCCCTCTTCATCGCCGTTATGAAGTAGCCACGGAATCTCGCCTTTTAGGCAAGCGCTCATGGCTATAAGCCCTTCGTGATACTGCGACAAAATATCCTTATCTATCCGAGGCTTATAATAGAACCCCTCAATATAGCTTGAAGTGATAAGATGGCAAAGATTCTGGTAACCTTTATGGTTTTTGGCAAGCAGAACGAGGTGATTATAGTGGCCTTCCCCGGCCTTTCTTGGGTCGCGGTCCTTTCTGGAACCGTTGTTGCTCACGATGTAACATTCGCAGCCGATTATTGGCTTAATGCCGTTCGCAATACACTTCTGATAGAACTCGATAGCGCCGAACATGTTTCCATGGTCGGTAATAGCCAAGGCGGGAAGGTTATACTCCTTCGCCTTACTTATCATCGCATCTATAGGAATAGCGCCGTCGAGAAGGCTGTAATAGGAATGGTTATGAAGATGGACGAACTGTGAATGCGGCATAATGGGTGCACGTTAGCTAGCGCGGTAAGGCAACCCACGTCAAGTGTTATCGCTAAGCAGAATGCTTAGCGATCTCCCCAGATAGGGACAGGCTGCATGAACCGCTATCCATCTGCCATTTGGATAATACCAACGCCCTCCAATACGAGCGGCCTGTCCCTTTAACAGTGCGAGCAAAGCAAGCGATCTCCTTAAGACAGGGACAGGCTGCATGAAACGCTATCCATCTGTCGTTTGGATAATACCAACACCCTCCAATACGAGCGGCCTGTCCCTAAGAAATATTGAATTCAGATTTTCAAAATAAGCTAATTAGGAAAGCATGATCCTATTTATTTTTATTCGCCATTTTTTCAATAACTGCTCGTAAAACTTCTGTGAGTTCATCCAAGTTCGCTTTCCTGAAGCCGGTCATATATAAATCCCGTCTACTTCGAGTTAAAAACGGCTGAAAAGACCACCACCACTTTCTCATTACCGCCTTGCCCGTCCATGGCGTGAGTTCAATTCCTTTAAAGGTAACTACTCCGTGCTCATAAGAAGTGCCCGAGGTGTCATCCAGGGCTTCTTGGTACTTCACGACCAGGCCCCTAAGATCTTCAGGAATCCAGTTGCCCGGCAAATCCTGATTTTTTCGGGTGGGGACGGTCGGCGCGGGTGAAGCGGCCAATTGTTCCATGCTCCAGTCAAGGGCGCTCATCTTTGCGATCACGGCCCCCAGAAGATCGCGCAGTTCATTTAAAGATTTGCGCCCAAAGTGCGGCACCTTTATCATTTCCGCAGGCCCTTTCTTCAAAACATCACCCAGGGAAGTAAATCCATGGTCATGCACATAGCTTACCAATCTACCTTGTAGTTTAATTCCCAGAAAATCAAATTTTCCCGGGGCGGGATGATTAAGCGGAATTTGCTTCAAGACCGCCAACTGTTCTGCGCTGATGCCACCGAAAACCCAAACCCCATCGCCTAGAGAGTTCCTCCCAATCGCAACTGTGGGAACCAGGCCTGGCGTAACGGTTCCCGGCGAAGGGGTAATTGATTCAGAGATAATTGAAGCGAAAGGCAATCCGCCCATTCCCGCCACCACGTCCTGCAAAACGTGCGCAAGTTCGCTGAAGGCTCCACGACCAAAGTTCCTTATTTTTAGTAACTCTTGGTGGCTTGTCCCCAAAACACTTCCAAGGAAAGAATGACCTGCGGTCATCAAACAATTTGCTAATCTTACTGAAACATCCAGTCTATCAATTGGAATCGCCGCCAATTCGTCCAAGCGCTCCTCCACCGCCGCCCTAATCTCGACTGGAATCCAATCACCCAATACTATCAATTTTGGAGCATCCGCTACTTTTGCTGCAATTCCCGACGCCATAGCTTCAGGGTTTCCGATTGCCGATGCGGGGGTATCGGCAGCAAGTAGCCACCGTACATTTTTTACCACATCTGGTCGATACACTCCGGCATCTGCAAATCTAAAAGCACTGTTTTGCGTTCCAACATTTTGCGCCATCATCCACGGTTTTACGCTCGCCGCCAAGGCCTCGGTCGAGATCGGACCGGTGACCACTCCGGAAATTGGGATTGCAACGGACGAACTCGTTACGAACGGCGATACGCCCGTCCACAAAGTACTCGCTAAGAACGGTTGAATTATTACTGGTTGCATAAGGCCTCTAATATTCAGGTTTGTCCATTTACAACTACTTATCGTCACCCCTCCAAATAAGTTGCGTGATTCTTTTTGAAAAATGCACCTTTTTAAAATATCTCAAAATAGGCTTTATAGACGATTACAAGACTATTCCCACTCTATCGTAGATGGTGGCTTGGATGAGATGTCGTACACAACGCGGTTGATGCCTTTCACGCCGTTGATGATGCGATTGCTTATCTTGCGCAAAAGGTCGTTCGGGAGATCGGCCCAATCGGCGCTCATTCCGTCCTGCGAATGAACAGCGCGAATGGCAACGACACGTTCGTATGTGCGTTCGTCGCCCATAACGCCTACGGTCTGGATCGGAAGTAATATGCAGAAAGATTGCCAAACTTTGTTATACCAGCCGGCATCTTTAATTTCTTGCACCAAGATATCATCGGCCTCTCGCAAAAGATCTAAGTCTTTCTTTGTGATGGCGCCGATCAGTCTTACTGCTAAACCTGGGCCCGGGAAAGGCTGGCGGTTAATGGCTTCTTCCGGCATTCCAAGCTCTCTTCCCAATTCACGCACTTCATCTTTAAAAAGTTCGCGAAGCGGTTCTAACAATTTCAGCCCCATCTTTGCCGGCAGTCCGCCGACATTGTGATGACTCTTTATCATGCACGAAGGGCCACGGAATGAAACGCTTTCTATCACGTCCGGATAGAGCGTCCCTTGGGCCAGAAATTTCGCCTTATTTTTTAGCTTTGCCGAAGCATCTTCAAATACGCCGATGAACTCCGCGCCGATAACTTTGCGTTTTTTCTCTGGATCGCTAACGCCTTCCAGCTTCTTGAGGAATCGATCGCTTGCATCGATGCATATAAGATTCAGCTGAAAATGTTCTTTGAACATCTTCTCTACTTTAACAGCTTCGTTCTTGCGAAGGACGCCGTTATCAACGAATATGCATGTTAGCTGGTCGCCTATCGCCTTATGTATCAGCATTGCGGCGACTGAAGAATCTACGCCACCTGATAGCCCCAAGATAACGTGGTCGCTGCCAACCATCTTCTTTATCCGTTCGATCTCGTTATCGATGAAAGACTTCATCGTCCAGGATTTCTTGCATTTGCAGATGTTCAGCACGAAATTCTCGAGTATCTTCTTGCCGACCTTCGTATGTGTAACCTCTGGATGAAACTGCGTGCCGAATATCTGGCCGCGCTCGTCTTCCATCGAAGCTATCGGGCAATCTTTTGTGAGCGATGAGACGAAGAACATAGGCGGAACTTTTGAAACAACGTCGTTGTGGCTCATCCAAACTGTGGCGTCACCTGTTGCGTCAGCCGTACCGTCGAGGAGTTTGCTCTTTTTGTGCGGCTTGATATTTGCAAATCCATATTCGCGTGTGCCTGCCGCCGAAATTTCTCCATCTAGAATACGGGCTATCTCCTGCATTCCGTAGCAGATGCCCATTACCGGAACGCCTAGATTCAGAATTTTGTCATCTAGGCGCGGAACATCGTGTTCTATAACGCGCGCCGGGCTCCCGGAAAGGATGATCCCCTTTGGTCCGAACTCCTTCACCTTCTCGACAGACATATTGAACGGGTGAATCTCGGAATAAACATTCAACTCGCGAATACGCCTGGCAATTAGCTGCGTTGTCTGGGAACCGAAGTCGAGGACCAATATCTTATCCATTTATTTATTCTCCATCCAATAGTTTGGGGCTTCTTTTGTAATAGTCACATCGTGTACATGCGATTCTTTTAGTCCAGCCTGCGATATCTTCACGAACTTTGTCTTTGTTTTTAGATCCTGAATGGTCGGGCAACCGCAATATCCCATTCCTGAACGAAGCCCACCAACCAGCTGATGTACAACCGTTGCAACCTTGCCACGATATGGAACACGTCCTTCGATACCTTCCGGCACGAACTTTTCAGCTTCTTTAATGTGCCCCTGGAAATAGCGTTCGTTGCCACCGCTGCACATGGCAGATAGTGAACCCATGCCGCGGTATCCTTTATAAGTGCGACCGTGGTAGAGGAAAAGTTCGCCCGGTGTTTCGTCGGTGCCAGCAAATAAAGAGCCGATCATCACAACGTCCGCGCCCGCCGCTATCGCCTTCGTCACATCGCCCGAAAATTTAATGCCACCGTCGGCTATAACAGATACATGTTTCTTCTTGGCGATTTCAGCGCAGTTCATAATGGCCGATATCTGCGGCATCCCAACGCCTGCGACTATACGAGTTGTGCAGATGCTTCCTGGGCCAATGCCGACCTTTACCGCATCGGCGCCGGCTTTAATTAATGCCTCTGCCGCTTCGCCTGTCGCGATGTTTCCGGCTATCAGGTCCGTATCTTTGAACGTTTGTTTGAACGTTCTTGCCGTATCGACGACGCCCTTCGAATGTCCGTGCGCCGTATCTATTACGATGCAATCGACGCCCGCTTCTATCAGCATGGCGGCTCTATCTAGATCTTTTGCGCTAGCGCCAATTGCGGCACCGCAGCGTAAACGGCCTTGTTCATCGCGAGTTGCATGCGGTGAACCCGAACGCTGTTTTAGATCTTTGACCGTGATAAGGCCCTTCAGCTCGCCGTTTGAATTGACGATCGGAAGCTTTTCGATGCGGCGCTCGAACAGAATATGCTTTGCCGCTTCGATCGGCGAACCCTCTTTCAGGACGACCAGCTTTGCAAGTGGCGTCATGACAGAGCTTACCGGATCGTTCAGGCTTGTCGCCGCCTGAATATCGCGGTTCGTTACCAGCCCAACGAGTTTTTTGCCATCAACGACCGGGAAACCCGATACATGATGCAATTCGCGTAGGGCGATAGCTTCAGCTACCGTTAGGTTTGGAGCGACAGTGATAGGCTCGAAAACGACACCACTTTCGAATCTTTTTACGCGACGGACTTCTGTCGCCTGCTGCTCCGGGGTTAAATTCTTGTGGATGATGCCAATGCCACCCTCTTGTGCCATTGCGATCGCGGTGGCCGATTCCGTGACCGTATCCATGGCGGCAGATACGAGGGGTATTGCTAAGGATATGCGGGTAGTAATATGCGTCGA
>CAIPVD010000125.1 GCA_903868375.1 uncultured delta proteobacterium | reverse complement strand
CGTGACGCTGAACGGCGCGGGCTTGCCTTTGCGTTCGACTAATATTGTAACGGAAGTGCCGACGTCACCGCGTAATTGCTCGACCGCTTCAGTTAGTGTCATATTAACGGTCGATTGGTTGCCGATCTGCAAAATCTTATCCTGCGCTTTAAGCCCCGCCTTCCAAGCAGGAGTCCCTTCGATCGGCGAGATGATAGTAAGCTCGCCTTCTTTGGAACCGATGACGATGCCTATGCCGCCGAACTTTCCCTTCGTGCCGATCTTGAACTCTTTAAAGATCTTCGGAGTTAACAGGTCGGAATGCGGATCGAGCGTTTCAAGCATGCCGTCGATCGCAACGTATTCGAGATCCTTCTGTTCGACAGAACCGTGGTAATGAACTTCGATGAACGTATAAACTTCCTTGAGCGTTGCCCAAAGGTCGGAAAGGTTATTTAGCGACTTGGGATTGAATTTTTTGACCGCCTGATCGACCGTTACCGTGAACTTATTTCCACCATCGAATGTTACGAGAATTTCTGCGGCGCTCTTTTGCATCTGGTTAAGCGCGTTCTTGAGCATTTCGAACGGGACGATACGAGATTGGTCTATATAATTATCTTTGATATAGCTCAAGACCCGCGGCGTTAACTGTGTGGAAGATAAGTGAAAATTCTTGTCTTTCTCCGCCGACAAGTTGGTTAACGGGATGACTAGAATGATAAGGAGCAAAAGATATTTTTTCATGAACCACTATTTAGATGAATGTGCGCGTAATTTCAAGAGATATTAAGTGATCATGCTAAATGGTCTGCCAACGAACGCTGCTTTGTTGCTGTGGAACAAAATCACACGTAACATCGATCAATCTCGGATGACCGGCATCCCACGATTTAAGAGTGCATATCATGTCAAATTTCTTTTGGAAATCGTTCGCCCATGTTTGCGCGCGATAGTTGCACTCGTCAATGCTTTCTTCCTCCATTTTGTACGTTTCCGTGTTAAAATGTTCGCATCGAAATTCTATCTTCTGAACGGTGTCCGACATGTTATCCTCCTATTTTTCTAATGTTTCTTGCTAACCATGTTATCGCGTTTTTGGCAAATAAGTTGCTAACTATTTTTGCTCAGGCGGCGTTTTCTTATAATGGCCATTTTAAGCACTTATAACCGCTTTATGCACCTACGAGGTGCGAAAATGGTTCGGGTGTTGCGTCGGGATTCTAAGATATGCTATGGGCGAATTAATGGCGCTCATCATCCAAAAACCGGATATTCAGAAGAAGTTGGAGATCCTTTCGACGGATGCGCAGTACGACCTCGCCTGTGCCTGCGGCTCATCGAAGGAAGAACACCGTAAACGTAGCAAAGATGGTAATTGGATCTATCCGGTCACGCTTCCGAACGGCGGGAGTTCTATCCTGTTTAAAACGCTCATCTCCAACGGCTGTAAGAACGATTGCAAGTATTGTCCTCTGCGTGAACAAAACGATGTGCAGCGTGTGGCTTTAAGCCCCGACGAAACCGCCAAGGTCTTCATGGATTATTACAACAAGCGAAAGGTCTTCGGCCTGTTCTTAAGCTCCGGCGTTACCGGCACGCCCGATGTCGCAATGGCGCGGCTAAACGCCACCGCCAGCATTCTTCGGAAGAAGCATCATTTTAGAGGATATATTCATCTTAAGGTTATTCCCGGCGCCAGCGAATCGGCGATCACCGAAGCGGTTTCGCTTTCTAGCGCGGTTTCGCTCAATATAGAGACGCCGGGCGAGAAGAATATGGCGCGCCTTTCTTCCAAGAAGGATTTTCTGCGCGATATCGTCGAGCCGATAAAGTTGATAAGCAGGTTAACGGGCAAGGGCGAGAGATACGAACGCGTGAAGCAGACGACCCAGTTCATCGTGGGCGCGGCAGGTGAGAAAGATGCGGAGATCGTTAAATATATGTGCGGAATGTACGACCGCCTTAACATGCACCGGATATATTTCAGCGCGTATCAGCAGAATGCGGGAATGACGTTGCCGCCGGTTCCTCTAATGCGCGAACATCGCCTCTATCAGGTCGATTTCCTGGTTCGAAAGTATGGTTTCAAGGAAGCCGATGTTGTTTTCGGTTCCGACGGGAACCTCTCGCTGGAAAGAGATCCAAAAGAAGCGTGGGCGGAGCGTCACTCCGATATTTTTCCCATAAACGTGAACCGAGCCCCGAAGGAAGAGTTGCTGAAGGTGCCGGGTATCGGGCACATCACTGCCGCAAGGATCATCGAGCAGCGCAAGTCTTCGCGCATCCGTTCGATCGGCGCGTTAGGTAAGGTCGGCGTCCGCCTTTCAAAGGCGAATAGATATCTATCCTTTTAGTCTATTTATTTTTCTTGAATTGCGCCGATGCCGTTGTATAACTGCGCAAATATGAATACCAAAGATATTGTTATAGGCATGGTTGGTTCCGGTGGCGACGGTATTGTTGCAGCGAGCGACATTTTGGCGACCACGGCTGCCAGCGAAGGCCTGCACTGCATGCAGTTCAAGAGTTTTGGCCCGCAGATAAGAGGCGGCGAAAGCTCCGGCATAATCCGCATTGCAGATCATCCTGTATATTCGCAGGGCGAGAAGTTGGATGTGTTAATGGCTTTTAACTGGGTCGATTACCAGAAATTTCCCGGCGAGCTGAATTGCAAATCAGAGACGGTTGTTGTGACAGATGAAATAGGTTTCCCCGATGTCCTACCTTTGAACGACGGCGTGAAACCTGCCGAAATATTTAAAATTCCGTTCGAAGCGCTTGTGAAAGAATCGGGAAATCCGAAGGCGAAGAACATTATAGCGCTTGGTTTATTGTCGGAGATATTCAATCTGCCGAAGGACGGGCTTAAAAAATCTATCCAGCGCAAGTTTGGAAAGAAGAAAGCGGAAATTTTGGAAGGAAATCTTAAGGCGATCGATATCGGTATTAACTACGCCGTTTCGAACAAGTTAAAATCCAAATTGCAGTTCGCTTTCACGCCATCCAAGCCGCACTGCGTGGCAAATGGCAACGATGCCATAGCATACGGAGCGCTTGTTGCCGGCTGCAGGTTCTTTGCAAGCTATCCGATCACGCCGGCATCAGAAATTATGGAATGGATGGGAAAAGAACTGCCTAAATTCGGCGGCACGATGGTGCAGGCGGAAGACGAAATATCGGCGGTTTGCATGGTGACAGGCGCAAGCTTCGGCGGAGTGAAGGCGATGACCGCAACGAGCGGCCCGGGCGTTTCTCTAAAAGTAGAAGCGATAGGACTTGGAACGATAGCAGAACTTCCTTATGTCGTCGTGAACGTTCAGCGCGGCGGCCCGGCAACCGGCATTCCGACAAAATCGGAGCAGGCCGATCTAATGCAGGCGGTATATGCAATGCATGGCGATGCCCCGCACGCGGTAATGGCGCCGGCAGATGTCGAAGATTGTTTTGAAGTGGGTATTCGAGCATTCAATACCGCTGAAACTTATCAGATGCCGGTCATTATCTTGTCCGATCAGTTCATCGGCCACAGAAAAGAGACCGTTTCGTGCTTCGATGCGCACAAGATACCGATCGTTTCTCGTAAGACGCCGAAAGATCCGAGGCAGGGTGAATATAAACGCTTTGCGCTGACAGATAACGGCGTTTCGCCGATGTCGTATCCGGGAATTAAGGGCGGCGAATATACATGTTCAGGCATCGAACACAACGAGGCCGGTTATCCAGTTTCAACGCATGGTGAACACGAAAAGATGAGCGAAAAACGTGCGCGGAAGCTCGACGTGCTTGCTAGGGATTATAAGTTCATCCGGCGCTACGGCGTTGCAAAGCCCGACGTAGGCATCTTGGCGTGGGGATCCACGAAGGGCGCGGTAAGAGAAGCGGTGGAACTTGGAAATTCGCAGGGCTTAAAACTTGCGGCGCTTGTGCCTCAACTTATTTATCCGCTGCAGGTGAAAGAGGTCGAAGAGTTTATAAAGTCGTGCAAGAAGCTGATGATCGTAGAGATGAGCTATTCAGGCCAGTTCAAGAACTATCTTGGCGGTTTTTGCAGGCTGCCGGAAAATATCATTCATTTAAAGTCTAGCGGTGGCCGGCAATTCGAAACGGGCGAAATTTTAAATATGATCAAGGGGAATCTATGACAGAAGTAAGAGATCCGGCGTCATTCAAAAAATACATTTCACCTCTTAAACCTATTTGGTGCCCAGGCTGTGGCGACTATGCGGTGCTAACAAGCCTTGCAAAGGCTTTTGCCGAGCTTAACCTTCCAACCGATAGCACAGCGGTCATAACCGGCATCGGCTGTTCGTCCAGGCTGCCGGGTTATCTAAACACCTACGGCTTCAATTCGATCCACGGGCGGGCGATACCCATTGCGACAGGCTTAAAAGTTTCGCGCCCCGATGTGAACGTGATAGTGGCGGGAGGTGACGGCGACATGTTCGCGATAGGCGGTGGGCATATGGCGCACGTGGTGAGAAGGAACGTCGATATGACGCTCCTTGTGATGGACAATAATATCTACGGACTTACGAAGGGCCAGGCATCTCCAACAACGCCGCTTGGCACAAAGACGTTGACCAGCGCATATGGCAGCATTAGCACGCCTATCAATACGCTGCGGGTTATGCTTGGCTACAACTGTAGTTTTATCGCGCAGGCAAGTTCGACCGATCCCGTTCACATGACGAAGATGATAGTTGAAGCTATTAAGCATCCTGGATTTTCTTACGTGAATCTTTTGTCGCCGTGTGTTACATATCGTGGTAAGGAACAATATCAGATGATAAAAGAGGGCTCGATCTATTTGGAAGCGGGATACGATCCATCAGATGGTATCGCCGCATGGAAGTTGCTGAATGCGAACGATGGAAAATATCCGATGGGCGTTATATATAAAGATACGAGGCCGGCGTATGGAACGAAGGTCGATGAACTTCGCAACGCCGCGACCACGGGCAAAGAATTTAAGATAGAAGATGAAGTGAAACTTTTTCAACCGTAAGTAAGAGGCAACTAACTATGCTACAAGTTTGGCAACCGAATACATTACCGCTTCCGTATCCTGTGGTGGATTTAGCTCCATCGGCCGCGATTCCCGGCGCAGTTCCTCCTTCCGCTCCCATCGAAACAATGAGCCCGATACTTGTCGATGTGAACGACAATTTTCCCAAGGCGCAGGTTGCTAAATATTTTCTTCATCAGCGATACGGCTTTATCGTCGATGCGAAAGGTAGAGAAATATATTTCAATCTGAACGAACTCGATTTTGTAGGCGCGAAGGGAAAAGCGGACCTTAAGGTTGGCATCCCAGTCGGCTACGACGTAAGCTGGACCAGCCACGGCCTGCATGTGAAGAAGTTGAAGATTTATTAAGCGGCGATCGCCCGTTTGAACCGATTTAGAACTGCATCTTTCCCCAAAATAGCCATCACTTCATAAATACCGGGGGAAACCGTTGTGCCGGTAAGCGCCACGCGGCAGGGTTGAGCAAGGTCGAGCATCTTCTTGCCAGTTTCTTCTATCAGCTTCTTGAATACCTCGCCGATGTTGTGATCGCTAAAATCTTCTATGCCGGAAAGCCGCTCCACTAAAACAGATAACGTTTTTTTGCCTTCATCGTTCAGCCATTTGTCTTTGGACTTCGGATCGAATTCTATCACGTCGCGGAAGTAGAACGTCGAAATCTCTGCGAGTTCGTCGAACGTTCTTCCGCGTTCGCGTTCGGAGGTGACGGCTTTGATCCCCATCGTTCGGTCGTTAACTTTGATCCCGCGTTTTTCAAGGAATGGAACGGTGCGGTCGAAGATCTCATCGTTCGAGAGCTTCAGCATATGCTGCGAGTTGACCCATTTCAATTTTTCGATATCGAAGACGGAAGGGGACTTGCCGACCTGTTCCAGATCGAAGGCCTGTATTAGTTCTTCCTTCGTGAATATTTCCTGATCTCCGTGCGCCCAGCCAAGTCGCGCCAGGTAATTCTGCATGGCGGAAGGCAAAAATCCCTGCTCCTGATATTCGATGACGGATACTGCGCCGTGGCGCTTGGACAATTTCTTTTTGTCGGGCCCGAATATCATGGGCAAATGCGCGAATTGTGGAAGCGGAAAACCAAGCGCTTCATATAAAAGTATCTGGCGTGGCGTATTGTTTATGTGATCGTCGCCTCTTATAACGTGTGTGATCTGCATGTCCATGTCGTCGACTACAACGGTGAAGTTATATGTCGGTGTGCCATCGCTTCTCGCGATGATAAGGTCGTCGAGCTCTTTGTTCTCGAAAGAAACGTCGCCTCGGCAGATGTCGTGAACGACGGTTGTTCCTTCTGTTGGAGCTTTGAAACGGATGGAGCAACGTTCCTGGGTGCTAGGGTTCCTGGGTTCCAGATCTCGGCACTTTCCATCGTACTTTGGCTTTCGGCCTTCCTTCATGGCTAGCTGCCGCTTTGCTTCCAGCTCTTGCGCCGTGCAGTAGCATCTATATGCCTTGCCGGCGTCCAGTAATTCCTGCACCTTTGCTTTGTAGCGATCCATCCGCTGCATTTGATATATTGGGCCTTCGTCCCATTCCATTTCTAGCCAGCGCATTCCTTCAAGGATCGACTTTTCGAATTCCTTCGTCGAACGCTCAATATCGGTGTCTTCTATTCGGAGGATGAACTTGCCGCCTTTTTTGCGAGCGAAGAGATAGTTAAAGAGGGCGGTTCTAGCTCCTCCGATGTGTAGATTTCCAGTTGGGCTTGGTGCAAAACGAACTCTGCATGTCATAAATGTTACCTTTCTTTTGTGTGCAAAGGCTTATAGGACAGCAATGCCGCCATAATCAACGAAAATCTAAAAGTATCAGCGTTTGCTATTTAGAAGGATATCCGCGCCTTCCAGGAGAATGGCGGGGGCTTCGATGATGACATCGTAATTGACGGGCTGCAAGAGGCCCTTTGATTTGCGAACGGTGAGTATCTTTATAGTATCGGGCTGCACTAATATCCACGAGGAACTTTTCGCATCGAAGAACGACCTTCGCTTGCTGCTTAACCCATCTTTCAAAAGCACCGCCGGAAGTTCTTTCTCGTCAACCGCTTTCCAGTTGCTCTGATTCGCAAAAATATTATTTCTAACAAGCGCCGAAGCCCCTAACTCTGCGAACTCTTCCATGTCCATGTCTTCTTGCTCGTGTTCCCTCATCCATTTAGCCAGGAAGCCGTCGCCCCTTGTTTCGCAACCCAAGCATTCTTGCCCATTGTGTACATTGTCGCCTTCTAATGGAATGAATTCCCAAGTACACGTGCATTTGTCATCGACAACGTCTGTTCTCTGTAATTTGGCAAGGTTCGCCTTTGCGCCAAGTTCTATTTTGTAAAGCAAATTACCGCTCATGAGAGATCTCCTTATATATATTATCGGCAATGGGCAAAATAAGTTGCTAGATAAATGTTATTTTTAAGTCCAACTTTATGGAGTCAAAATTTTGGCTACTTTCTCACTCTGATACATTAAAGAACGGCCAGCTCTCAATTTTATTAGCAATTTAAGTGAGTGTTGTGGCATATTCTTTGCTTGCTACCTTACATCGGAGGTTTTTTATGAAAAGAGCGCATAAAATTTTTACCGTATTCGGCATTTTTGTTTTTACCGTTTTCATGTCGCATGACCTTTTTGCTGCGATCATCATCGTCAATAGCCAATCTGACGAGGTCGATGCAAATATAATCGATCTGACCTGTTTGACTGCCAGTGGAAAGTGTACGCTTAGAGCGGCGATACAGACCTCCAACTCTTTGCCCGACGCAGATACTATAATGATACCTGCCGGAACATACAAATTGACCATACCGGAAGATGGAGGCATTTTAGCGACCGGTGGCAATCTTAATATCACATCTGCCGTCACGATCATTGGCGAAGGAAGCGACAAGACCATAATTGACGCAAATGGGATCGACCGCGCATTTCGTATCGCTTCACTAGGCGGAGATCTTTTTAACACGAATTTCAAATCGCTTACGATAAGGGGTGGAAAGGCAAGCGATGGCGGCGCGATCTACCATGCTACAGGCGGCGATGTTACCGTTGAAGACTGCAAGTTGGCCGATAACCACGTGACCGGCTCTGGCGGCGCCGTGTATAATTACAATAGTACGGGCAAGTTCATCTTGAAGAATTCGGTGATAGACGGAAACAGCGCAGACAGTGGAGGCGGAGGCCTTTTTAATGCGAACGGCGGGATAATAACAATAGAAGGCGGACAGATAACCAATAATGAGAGCAAGTCGAGCGGCGGCGGAATATTAAATGTCGCTACTGCCGACCTAAGTATCAAATCGGTCACAATGAGCGGCAATAAGAGCCAACAGTATGGAGGCGCTATTAGCAATGCCAGCCATGTTAGCCTTGCAGATAGCGTTCTAAGTTTGAATCTCGCGCAGAGCGGCGGAGCGGTGTTCAATAACGGTAATATGGAGATCGTAGGTGATAAGTTAAGTGCTAACCAGTCGACCGTCGGCCCTGCGGCGGTAAGGAACGACGGCGGAACTCTATCGATCACGAATACGGAAGTTCTGAACAATATATCTGTCGGCTTTCCCGGCGGCATTAGTCAAGTATCTACCATCGAATTAAAGATTTCGGGTAGCACGATAGCAGGCAACATCGGTTCAAATTGTGGTGGGTTGCTTATTGGCGGGCCAATTCGTGTTACCAATTCGACCATAAGCGGGAACGAGGCCAATGTCGACGGCGGAGGAGCCTGTTTGATGAGCTTAACGAATAATGCGCAGGCGATCTTTGAAAATGTGACGTTCGTAAATAACATAGCCAACTATGACAACGATGATGTGGGATCGTTCGGAGGAATTTCTACGAATGGTTTACCTGTCACGATGAAGAACACTATTTTTGCAGACAATATGACCCGGCACGCGACAGGGGACGTTCTGGATGCATGTTCAGGTATGATCACCTCGCAGGGCCATAATCTTATGAACGGATTCACTGCAAATTGTGAAATTAATGCCGTTGACTCGGATATTATTAGTTCCGATGTGAAATTATCATCGCTTGGAAATTTTGGCGGCAAGACGGAGGTCAACGCGATAGCCGCAGACAGTCCCGCTGTCGATAAGGGAGACTGCACGGATCACGATGGCCAGCCTCTTCTTGTCGATCAGAGAAATGTTGCCAGGCCTTCGCCCGCAGGTGGCAAATGTGATATAGGCGCTTTTGAAACGACCTGCG